>CAZHCH010000013.1:40073-57032 GCA_964530985.1 uncultured Pirellulaceae bacterium
TATCTATATAACCAAACTTATTCATTTGGAGGCCGCGAAAACTCTCGAAGCGAGGCGAGGATTTTTCGGTAGGTGTATGAAAATCATATCTACCTAGGCAATTTTAGACAATCGACACTGTGCCAAAAGCCTAAATGAATACCGTAAAAGCTGCGTCTCTGCCGCTATTTTTGTTCAAACCGTATCGACTCGTCTTCATCGCGATAATCCAACCGCCGCTTGGAGCCTTGGCGTATGGTCGGCAAAACCGCGTTTTCCGGCGAATCAGCTCAGCATTTATTACGTAGTGTGTTTGTAGTAATGCCTTTAGGCTTTTCCCCCGCAGCGAACTTGCTCCCCCCCCCCCTGCTAAAACGGATGCTAGAAACACGTCAGCTGACCCGACGAACCACCTGGCCAATTAAGTGCCAATCTCTTGTCAAACCTAACTTTGGAAAGCGCCCAAGCTACCGAACGTCGTCTTGTCGGTAAAATTTTGGCAGTTTTTTTAAACGGCATATCGAAGCTTCCGATTTGTTGTTTTTTCAAACCACTCTTGCCCAAGAGCTCCATAGCGCACAGTTGGCGACAGCTGGTTCCTTTCAGCGCGACCAATCACCAAACAACAACATCCGCCTGCGGTGCAAACAATCGAAAGTTGGCTAAACTAATTCAGACGCCTATCCGCCAATACACCTAAACTTCATTCCGTCATGCTCAATCCTGATCAATTCGTTTATTCGTTGAACCGATCCTGCAATTTAGCCACTACGCGTCTAGGAGCCAGATTGGTTGCCAGTTTCGCAGCGGCCATCCTGATACTGGTAGGAATGACCTGCACCGCGTCTGCACAATCTGAAACCAAAACCACCTCGCAGCAGCCAACGGTTATGGCCGACAAGCCAACGTCTAACCCGGCTTTAACAGTTTGGTACGACAAACCCGCCAAAATCTGGATGACCGAGGCGCTGCCGATCGGAAACGGACCGATGGGCGCGATGCTGTTTGGCGACACTGAAATCGAACGAGTTCAGTTCAACGAAATTAGCTTGTGGAATGGCGACCTTGTCTCCAAGCGATTGCTAGGCGAGGACCCGCAGGATGAAATCGATCATCTTGGTGCACATCAAGCCTTCGGCGATCTGTTTATCCACCTTGGCCATGAATCCTCCAAAGTCACTCAGTACAGACGTCAGCTAGACATCGATCGCGCTGTGCATTCGGTCGAGTACGTCTACGAAGGCACGCGTTTCAAACAAACGGCGTTCGCCAGCCACCCCGCTGGTGTGATCGTGTTGCAATTGACCGCTGATAAGCCGGGGCTGCTGACTGGGCAAATTCAATTGACCGACATGCACAATGCAGAGATTGTCGGCAGCGCAAATCGTTTGCAGTCCACCGGCAAGATCAACAACGGAATGCAATATGAAGCCCAGCTACTAGCCAAACACGTTGGTGGTAGCGTTAAAACAATCACCCGTGAAAAGGGATTGTCTAATCCATGGGAAGTCAAAGTCCCGCGAACCAGCCTGAGCTTTGAAAAATGCGACAGTTTAACCTTGATTTTGAGTGCCGGCACGAGCTTCCTGCAGGACCACACCAAGGGTTGGCTTGGTCCACACCCGCACGACGCCGTTACCAAACGCGTCGACCAAGCGGCCAATCAATCGTTTGACCATCTGTTGGCTCAACACATCAGCGACTACCAATCGTTGTTCCGTCGATTTCAACTAAACGTCGGCTCAACCGCGCCGGATCAGCTGGCCAAAACGACACTCGTGCGACTCCAAGATTATGCCACCAATAAAGTTCCCGACCCCAATTTGGAGGCTTTGTTTTGCCAGTTTGGACGTTACCTGTTAATCAGTTGCTCGCGACCAGGATCACTGCCGTCCAACTTGCAAGGCGTTTGGAACGATAGCAACCTGCCAGCTTGGGCCGGTGATTACCATTCAAATATCAACGTTGAAATGAACTACTGGCCAGCCGAGTCAACCAACTTGGCGGAGTGCCATGAACCGTTTATTGATTACGTCACCAGCATTCGCGAAGTTAGTAAGGTTAATACTCGACGGCACTTCGGTGATAAAACTCGCGGTTGGACATTGCAAACAATGAACAACGCGTGTGGGATTTCTTATTGGAAATGGAATACTCCCGGAAGCGCTTGGTACGCTCAACACCTCTGGGAACATTATGCGTTTGGCCGAAACAAAGACTACCTGCGTAAAACTGCTTATCCTGTCATGAAAGAGATCTGTTACTTTTGGGAAGACCAGTTGAAAGAGCGCGCCGATGGCCAGTTGGTCGCGCCCAACGGTTGGTCACCTGAGCACGGCCCAACCGAAGACGGAGTCACCTACGACCAAGAGATCATTTACGATTTGTTTACTAACACGATTGAGGCAGCGGACGCTTTGGGCGACGATCAAGAATTTCGCGATCGCATCGCTGGCCTACGCAAAAAACTTCTCAAGCCAACCATCGGTCGTTGGGGGCAGTTGCAAGAATGGGCCGAAGACAAAGACGATCCGAAAGATGACCACCGACACGTGTCGCATTTGTTTGCGTTGTATCCCGGCCGACAAATTTCTCGGGCGCAAACGCCGAAACTGGCCGAGGCGGCTCGGGTTTCGTTGGACGCTCGGGGGGACGGGAGCACTGGTTGGAGCCGAGCATGGAAGATCAACTTTTGGGCTCGGCTGTGGGATGGCGATCGCTCCTACAAACTGCTGCGTAGCCTGGTCAACGTGGTTTACTCGACCAAAATGGTCTACGGCATAAGTGGCGGCGGGGTCTACCCGAACCTGCTTTGCTCGCACCCGCCATTCCAGATCGACGGTAACTTGGGGGCGACCGCTGGCTACTGCGAGATGCTGATGCAGAGCCACGCCGGTCAAATCAATTTGTTGCCCGCATTGCCATCGGCTTGGCCAACTGGAAAAGTCACCGGCATCGCGGCGCGAGGTGGTTTCGAAGTGGACATCACGTGGGACCAAGGCAAGCTGACTCAGGCGGTAGTTCGTTCCAAAGCCGGCCAGCCCTGCAAGGTCGTTTATGGCGGCCAAACATGGGATTTCCAGACCGAAAAGGGTAAAGCGTACCCGATCGATCCCATGCAAACTTCGATAAAGAAGCAGTAACACGAGCGGTGATATGAATTGCCACCGTAAACTACAAACTCCCACATCCACCTACGGTCACCACTACCGAGTTATCGTGCAATTTCGATAACTGCTGCTATCAAACGACCTGATACATAGTCGTTACTTTGTTCCATGAATCTTCTTTTTGTCATACAATCATGGCGCAAGAGACTCACTGTTTTCCAAATTATCATAATTGCAAATGAAAATTATCATAAAAGCATCGCTTGCAAGTGCCGTGGTGTTTTTCGCCCTGCTGTTCTTCGCATTGCCAAGTCATGCACAATTAGTCCACCCTGGAGGGTGGCACACTCAGTCAGACTTAACCATCATACGCACCAAAGTAATGGCAGCGGAAGAGCCATGGGTAACTGGCTGGAACGCAGTAAAAGATGAGAGGCCAAACAAAAACTACAAGGCAAATGTAACTCGTGTCGTTACCGATAAGTCTGCTTTATCAAGACAAGGACATGTCTCGTACCAATTGGCCATGAAGTGGGTTGCGACAGGCGATCAAAAATATGCAGATGCAGCCATCGGTGTTATTGACCAATGGGTTAAAACCGTTAGGAGATTCAATGTAGAAGGACCGACTTTAACACTCAGTACTGGCGCTGGTCACATGGCTCAAGCTGCAGAAATTCTTGCTCACGGTTTTGATGGACAGGCAGGTTGGTCTCCCGCGAAGATCGAAGCTGCTCAAGCTTGGTTTAAAACCAAAGTGTACGATAAGTGGACCAATACGGGCGGCGCGCGTTCGGCTAACTGGGGAACGTCGTGTATTGGTGGGAATATGTCCATGGCGGTCTTTTGTGACAATCGAAAGATGTTAAAGGACCAAGTCAACGCCTACAAACACGGCTATCAAGACACAAGTGACGGGTGTGCGGGAGTGGCCCAATACATCTTTAGCCCAACTGGCCAAGCGTTTGAAAGCGGTAGAGATCAAGCACACGTTCAAGGTGGTATCGGTCACCTAGTAGAGGCAGCGTTAACTGCGTGGAACCAAGGAATCGACCTAGTCCGCTATACGGATTATCGATTGGTTGCTGGCGTAGAATATCACGCCAAGTACAACGTTGGTCACAACGACGTGCCTTGGACGCCAAGAATATATAACCCGTGTAACGTTCGAATATTAGGGGACACTAACAAGATTAGCGCCGAAAAACGCGGCTTCGTTTCGCCAATCTACTTTATGTGTAACAAACTCTTCACCCAAGCTGGACAAGATCACCCATATACAGATGAAGTAATCGCCCACCCCGATTATCTCCCAGAGTTTTCCAACACCTCTCATCCAGGGATGGGTCAACTTGCTTTTGCTGTCCCCGCTACCTTTATTCCCGATCCGAGCAAAAAGTACTACATCGATTCGCCTAGTCACAAACTGAGAATCGGCGCGACTGGCGAAGCAGACGCCCCCTTTACCACCTCAACGTCAACCACTGGTGAGCAAGTCGAATGGGTTTTTGTTGCTAAGGGTAACGGCTCTTGGCATATTCAACTCGCAGCCGGAGGAAAGTCGCCTCGACTCCGCGTCCGTTCTCGAAACAACGGGCAAGCCAACATGCGAGCCGCGACCTCAGGCGGCTCCCTAACCTACTATGACTTCACGGTCGGGGCCCTACCCCGCACTTTTTTCATCACCGTGCCCAAAGGATCCAAGAAATACTCCCGCCTCCACGTCGATAACCAGGGAATCATCAAATTCGTTCCCACGGCGCAGGCCGAAAACGGCGAGTCATTTCAGTTTATTGAAGTCCGGTGAAGTGGTGACGCAACCCACTACCCGAACAGGTCACGGTGATTTGGGTTAGCCAAAATATGTTCGGCGGTACGAATCGCCAATGCACCGATCGTCATGTAGGGATTGACGCCCAACGCGGTCGGGATCACCGATCCGTCTGAGACATACAGTCCCTGATGCACGGCTGGCCCACCGGTCCGTGTATCGACGTAGCCGCCACCAAGACCATCGTAAACTTGGCCTAAATGGTTGACCGATCCATACCCCGGATGATCCGACATGCCACAAGCCCCCAGTGGATGTACAGTGACCAAGTTATCACCAAAGGCCTTAAGTCTTTTGTAGCGACCGCCGTGAGCTTGGGCGAGTCGCTCGAATTCTCGGAACACCATTTGTCGATATTCACCCTCTTTGTGGCCGGGCCAACTGATTTGCCATCGACCGTTCTTTTTGATCAATTTACCGACCGCGTCGTCGTGCCCCATGCCCAGCATCGCCATCGAGTTATTCAAATCCGCATCGCCCAGCAAGGCTGTAAACAAATTTGAAACGCCACTGGGAATCGCTGATTCTTGAATCAGCAGTCGACGTCGCAACTCGTGACTTCGGTAAAAGTTCAATGACGTTTGAACGGTCGGCCCAACGCCTGGACGGTCGTCGTTATCATAAGCGCCGTAGCCGCCAATATTGGTTCCCGGTGGAAGTCCTGTCACAAAACCGACCGCGTCGCCGTTGCCCGACCAGCCCGTTCCCAACGCTTTTGAAAACTGAAACTGATCGTTCTGCGAGTCGAGCAAAATTCCTGCACTGGCCGGACTACCAGCCCCCAAGACAACCATTTTTGTATTGATACTGACCGGGTGCCGAGTGATCGTTTCGTATTGATCGTCGATGTACACCATGTTTACTCGGTAGTAACCGTCCATCTTTTCAATCGATGTGACTTCAACTTGAGTGTACATTTCGGTGCCGTTGTGTTTGGCAACCGGCAAATAATTGTACTGCAGACTATTCTTTGCTCCGACATTGCAGCCATTAATGCAATCGCCGCACAAGTTACACGGTCGTTGAATCATGCCTTGCGGGTTTCGCATGCTTTGATCCAAGTAGCGATGGTCATACATAACCGATAGATTCGAGCGATCGAAAAAACCTGGGCTCCTACTCAAACGCTCTGCCGCCAATCGGCGCGAACGCACCTTCGGTGTTTGGTCGAAAGGGGTACGACTGAGCGACATCGAGCGCGCCATGGCGTCGTAATATGGGCCAAGGACTTCAACATTTCGTAACGCCTCCGGCCAACGTTGCTGTCGAAAAACTTCGCAATGCGGTCGCAAAGCAATACTGGCGTTGACCAACGAACCACCGCCAAGCCCGTTGCCGGTCAAAACATTGACTTCGTCGTTGATCATCAAATTGAACAGACCCAAAGGCTTGGTGACTTGCCCTTTGGTTGGCCCCATCAAGTTGGCTCGCGCATCGCCTGAAACATTTGCAAAGGTATCGGGAAAAGTTCCCGGGATCCATTCCTTGCCTCTTTCGAGCATGCAAATGCGTTGGTCGGAACGAAGTTTTTGCGAGAGCTTGGCTGCGGTAATAGAAGCCCCGTAACCTGACCCGACCACCACAACACCGAAGTGAATTTTATCTTCTTTTTTAGCACTGATGAAAAGGTCGCGAATCGGATTTGAAAGTTGACCACCGTAAGCCTTCAGGCTATTGCGATAATCACTGGCAGCCCGTTGCTTGATCGGCGTGTAGCTCGTCTTGGTACGTTGACCAATCTGCACCAAATTCCTAATCGGCTTCTCAGCGTTGGCTGACTTGCTTGGGATCGTAGTTGCGGCGACCGAGGCTGCAGCTGCGGTTAACTTGAGCGCTTGACGTCGATCCATTTTTTTAGAGCCATCCATGAATACAATTACCGTAATCAGAGTAAGAGAGATATACGGTTGTTATCGATGTTGGGGTTGGTCTCGTTACAAGCAATGATCCGGTTACACTCGTTTTGCTGCAAAGTGGGCGCCAGTTGTATGGCTGTTAGCGACTAGTGAAAGTGCATTAACAATGATCTTTGGCGATCCTCCCCCGGTCAGCGAATAGTCTCCGATCAGTCAAACTTTGCGGCCTTGGCTCCCAGCCTCCAAAATACAAACCTGCGGCGCATTCAAGGAAGCCATTCCTAAATTTGCATCTCGATTCACAAATGCGTAAGCAAATGAGCATTGTGACGCCAAATCAACCGAGTTACTGATCGTTCAATGGTAAGCTGGCCTTCCATGCGTACCTCTTAGCCAACTACTTCCGCTTACGTTTACGGCTCAAAATCAACGTCCAACAGCGCACTTTGCCCTTTGGAGACCGAATATGCCAAAGCCAGCTTTGAAAACCGTGAAAAACCTTGGAAAACGGTCGAAACGGCAATTGTCCTTAGGAAGGCTTGCCGATAAACTCTCGACTTGGTTTGACGGGGAAAATTCTCGTCAATTTGATTTTTTATTACCCGCTTGCGAAACCGCTCCTGCTTTAAGGACGGCCCGAATGCTAGCCAAGCATTCGGAAGTGATCTGCAAGCTAATGGGAGAATTTTATGGCAAATAAACTCGTTCAAGATTTGATCGATGCTGGAGTTCACTTTGGTCACCGCGCTAGCCGCTGGAACCCTAAGATGGCTCCATATATCTACGGTCGAAAAAACCAAATCCACATCATGGACATCCGCGAAACCGTTCGTGGATTGCTACGAGCTAAGAAGTTCGTGTCCAACGTCGCCAGCGGCGGCAGCTTGATTTTGTTCGTCGGCACCAAGCGACAAGCGTCCGCTGCGATTCAGCGCGAAGCCGATCGATGCGGCATGCCTTACGTTAGCGAACGCTGGCTGGGTGGAGCTCTAACCAACTTCCGCACCATTCGTAGCCGAATGTCTCGCTTGGAAGAATTAGAAGCGATTCGCGGCAGCGAAAAAATCGATGGCTACTCTAAAAAGGCTCAGTCTTCACTAAACCGTGAGTACCGCAAGATCTACCGGAACTTGAACGGTATGCGTTCAATGAACCGGTTGCCTGAGTGCTTGATCATTGTCGATCCAAACAAAGAAAAGAACGCGATTCTTGAAGCCAAGAACCTCGGCATCACCACCGTTTCTTTGATCGATACAAACTGCAACCCGGACATGGTTGACTTGCCTATCCCAGGTAACGATGACGGTATCCGGAGTATTGAGTTGATCGTCAGCCACATGGCAGACGCAGTTTTGGCTGGCCGCAAAAATGTGGTCGCCAAAAACGAAGGTGCTGACGGTAAGCCAGCTGGCAAACCCAAAGCAGCCGCTAAAGCTCCTGCTGCTGAACCGGCGCCTGCAGCCGAAGCAGCACCTGCTGCTGAAAAAGCTCCAGTCGCCGAAGCAACTCCACCGACAAGCTAGAGCGATTGCTTAGCTGTCCCGAAGAACCAACAGCTGGCGGTCTCGAAAATCAACGACTTCAGCACTGCGAGGCCACACCGGCACATGGTCGATGGCTCGCATTTGCATCAATGACTGGCGAGACGGCCGTTTTGACAACCAAGGGCCTGGCGAATGCGTTCGCCGGGCTATTTGAAAATCTCCAATCCGCTTGAACCTTAGCTTGCTCAAGCGGTCTCTAAAACGAATCAAAAGCAATAAAGTTGATAAGGAAAAAACATGTCGATTTCCGCAAAAGCAGTTAGCGAACTACGTAAGTCCACCGGCGCAGGCATGATGGATTGCAAAGAAGCCCTTAAAGAATCTGGCGGCGACATTGATGGCGCATTGGATTGGCTGCGAAAAAAAGGCCAGAAAGTAGCCGCCAAACGAGCCGACCGTGACGCCAACGAAGGTATCGTTGTGGCCAAGACCAATGAAGCCGGATCAACCGGAATCGTCATGGCAGTTAGCTGTGAAACCGACTTCGTAGCCAAAAACGATGGCTTCATCGAATTCGCCAACAGCCTCGCCCAACTGGCAATGGACAAACTTCCCGAAACCAAAGAAGAATTTGTAGCTTTGGAATATGATGGCGCCACTGTCGCTGAAAAACTGGTCGAAAAAACAGGTACGATCGGTGAAAAGCTAGAAATTTCGGGCTATCACAAAGTGATTGGTGAAAGCATCGCTTCGTACATTCACGCTGGCAGCAAGATTGGCGTTTTGGTCAACTACAAAGCTGGTGGCAATGCCGAAGCACCCGGCTTCTTCCGAAGCGTTGCGATGCACATCGCTGCGATGGCACCAACGATCATGCGTCCTGAAGAACTGGACCTTGAGTTTGTTAAAAAAGAAACAGAAGCCTTACAAGCTCAAATCAAAGCCGAAAACGAGTTGAACGAAGCTGAAAACCTCGGCAAAGCAATCAAAATGATTCCTGAGTTTGGCAGTCGTTTACAGATGACTCCAGAAGTCGTCGCCGCAGCTGAAGCCAAAATCAAAGAGGAATTGGCTGCCGAAGGCAAACCAGAGAAAATTTGGGACAAAATCATCCCTGGTAAACTAGACCGATACATCAGCGACAACTCGCAGCTCGATCAAACGTTCTGCTTGCTGAGCCAAGTTTACGCGTTAGACGACACGAAAACTGTCGCTCAAGCCGTCCAAGACATGGGCGAAGGCGTTGAACTGGTAGACTTCAAGCGAGTCGCAGTCGGCTAAACAGCCAATCTAAATACCAACCAAGCCCTGCGTATTGCAGGGCTTTTTTTTTATCGTATATACTCTTTCCGAACTCTCTTACTGAATTCAACTTAGGTAAACGCATGTCTGCTGCCAAATACAAACGCATTCTACTTAAACTATCCGGCGAAAGCTTTAGCCCAACCGGCGAGCGCGGAATCAGCATGGAAGAAGTAGTTCACATTTCCAAGCAGATTCATGAAGCCCAGCAACTCGGTTGCGAAATCGCGGTTGTGATTGGTGGCGGTAACATCCTTCGTGGTAGCCAGTTCAAAGCCAACAACGACGTCGTGGAAGAAGCCACCGCCCACTACATGGGCATGATGGCAACCATCATCAACGGCTTGGCGTTACAAGACGCGCTAGAAACAGTCGGGTGCAAGACTCGCTTAATGAGCGCGATTAAGATGGACGGGGTTTGCGAACCCTACATTCGCCGGCGAGCCGATCGTCATTTAGAAAAAGGGCGAATTGTGATTTTGGGCGCTGGTACTGGTGGTCCCTTTGTGACTACCGACACTGCCGCCGCGCTCCGATCAATGGAACTTGGCTGCGACATCCTGATGAAAGCAACTCGCGTTGACGGCGTCTACAGTGACGACCCCGAAAAGAACCCGCACGCGGTCTTGTATTCGGATCTAGACTTCCAAACCGTAGTCGAAAAACGTCTCCGCGTAATGGATTCAACCGCCATATCGCACTGCATGGAACACAACATGCCGCTAATGGTTTTCAATTTTCGCAAAGACGGCAACATCGTCAAAGCGGTAACCGGAAGCCAAGTCGGAACTCTAGTCACCAACACCAGCACATCCTAGAACTTTGTCAGATGCCAATTGGCAATGCCTGATGCTAATTTACGGATAATATCGCAGCGATATAGAATTTGTTCTGGTAAGACTTGACCGCAAGACATTCGTCAGACCGGTTCCCGTTATCACCCGAAATCTGTACACTGAAACACATCAACCCAACACCATGCCCTGTGAGGTCTATTATGGAACCCAAAGAAATTCTCGAAGACTGCGAAATGCGAATGGACAAAGCAATCGAAGTCCTAAAAAAGAACTTAAGCGGCATCCGAACCGGACGCGCCAACCCTGGGTTGGTAGATTCACTTCGCGTGGATGTCTATGGCAGCCCGACGCCCATCAAGCAAGTTGCTCAGGTTGGCGCCCCTGAACCGACTCAGATTGTGATTCGGCCTTACGATGCGAGCATTATCAAAGAGATCGAGAAAGCGATCGTAACCAGTGATTTGGGCTTCAACCCCCAAAGTGATGGCCGTGTGGTTCGCATCAATATTCCAGCACTTTCGACCGACGTTCGCAAGAAGATGGTCGCTCGTATTAAAGACTTGTCCGAGGATGCGAAAATCTCAATTCGCAACGTCCGTCGCGACGGCAACAAAGCCGCCGACCAAGCTGAAAAAGACAAGCTAGTATCCGAAGACCAACGGGATGACACTAAAAACGACATCCAAGAACTTCTTAAAAAGTATGAAGCTAATGTCGTCGAAATCGCCAAAGCACGCGAAGCCGAAGTACTTGAAGACTAACTCGCCGGCGAAGTATTGCGTTAAAATCCCATCAAGCCGAAGTCGTCAGACTTCGGCTTTTTTTCCGTCCAAAAATAGCGAACATGGCGACACGTTCAGTTTGATCAGGGCCGGGAACCTCAAATGGCACTCAAACAAACTTGGCATCGTTTCTTAGTTCATAAAACTTGCTAACCATATAATGACCATGATGATGGCCATGAAGCCCGTTACCCATAAGATCGAGCGAACTGAATGCTTAATAATTTCGAGTGGTTGCTCATGCCGAGTTGCTCCGTAAACCAAGCTGGTAACGACGATCAGAGGAGCCGCATAATAGAGATTAGGCACCATCCCCGCTAACGCAAACAGTAATGACGAGTGAATCAAAGTAGACTCCTCTTCTTTTTAGACTCGAGACGCTGGCGTTGATCAGCTGTTAAAATCGCTGGCCCGCAGAACGCATCGTAAATTGCCAATAGATTCAAAATCCCAGCCACCATCGTATACAACGTGCCCAACTCATAAAAATGCTTGTAGTCGAAATGCCACCTTCCCAGCACGTCTTGATTTCCCGGATCAGCTTTACCGGCCGGTGGTGCCATAAAACCATCTTTAAGAGTTCTGTTGGGCATCACGGCCGGAGGATTGTCTGCCTCAATCTGTGTAAAACGTAAGGCTTCCTCGTTGTAATCCGCCGGATACCGTTCGCACAAGACGAAGTAAGGATCGTCACCATCTTTGGTTTTAAAAGCCTGCACGATCGCGGGTAACGCTACAACTCCACAGTGAACCTGAAATGCTGGATACTGCCAGCGAAAGTCGTTTGGCCGGTATGACGCATACACCACCCGGCCGTGCCCCAATCCTAACCCAACAAAATACGTAACCAACACGCAGAGCATGAATAACATGCCCTTGGCATAACGACGTTGATAAAAATGCCCTGCGCCTGGTATCAGCCAAGCCAAAGCGGCAGCCATATATGGGTTTGCCAGCTTGACGACGACTGGTTCATCATTTTCTTGGGAGTAAACTATTTCCGGCATGATAAAATCACTTGGCAGGTTGCTAACTCCAGCTACTTTTTGCTGGAAACCACTATTCTAACCCCCTGCATCCACTCTCTACCAGACCAACTCACTTTCAAAACTATGGCTCATAGATTCTTTCTTCCTAAATTACCCCAGCAAACCTCCGTTACGCTCGACGGCGACCAAGCCCATCACGCTGCGCAGGTGATGAGGTTTAAAGTCGGCGACACAATCATCTTATTTGACGGACAAGGAGTTGAGGTGTCCTGCAAGATCGATGCGATCAGCAGAAAACGAGTCGAAGTAACGATCGTAGAACGCACTACCGTCGATCGGGCTTTGTCGACCGAACTAACCTTGGCGGTGGCATTGCCAAAAAAAGACCGCCAGAAATTCTTAATCGAAAAGTTAGTAGAACTCGGCGTCACTCGACTGATTCCGGTCCAAGCCGAACGGTCCGTTGCAACTGCTAGTGAAAAAGTAATCGAGCGTATCGAAAAACAGGTCATCGAAGCTTGTAAACAATGTGAACGCAACCGACTGATGCAGATCACCGAACCGATGAATTTTCAAGCGATCAAAGCGTGGGCAGATTTACAACCCAAACCCATCCGCCGGTGGATTGCTGATCCGTACAATGGCGTTTGGATTGCAACCGTGAACGACAAAGTTAAAGATTGCGAGATAGATGAAACCAGTGCTAACCACATCCCGCATGAACTAGTCGCGATTGGCCCCGAGGGCGGATTTTCGGATCACGAAGTCGCCCAAGCGTGCGACGCGGGTTTTCAAATGCTGCGAATTAGCCCCACGATTCTGCGAGTCGAAACAGCAGCGATCGCGAGTGCTGCAATCTTTGGCGCTGGACGCCAGCAAATGGACGCGTGATCGAATTCGCACGTCGGAATTGCTAGAATCTGGCCTCTGCAAAAACTAGCCTGAGTTCTTGTGAATCCAGCTACACTACCCAGCGCATAAAAAAACGAACTGGAAACAATCCGTTTCCAGTTCGCTCTAAATTTCAAATACTATTCTGTAGATTACTCAGCAGCTTCATCTGCAACCGCAGGTTCTGGGTCTGCAGCAGGCTCAGCATCTGCAGCAGAAGACGCGATCAGTGGACCAGCAGAACCAAGTCCACCTTTCAGATCTGCACTCGCGATGTTGCTGCCACCAGCGCTACTAACGTTCCCTGATTCGGCAGCCTCTTCTTTCTGAGCCTTAGCCTCTTCTTCAGGAGTCCAGTCTACGCGACGACGCGACAAGCCAATCTTTCGCTCATCTGTATCGACTCGCAACACCTTGACTTCCAAATCGTCGCCGACACTCACCAAATCTTCTGGGTTTTCGACTTTATCATCAGATAATTCGCTGATGTGCAACAAACCTTCCAAGCCGTCTTCAAGGCCAACAAAGACGCCAAAGTTAGTAATTTTGGTGACCTTGCCGGAGATCTTCTGGCCGGGAGCGTAACGTTTAGGGATATCGGACGTCCATGGATCTTCGGCCATTTGCTTCAGCCCCAAAGCGATTCGACGACGATCAGTATCAACTGACAAGATCTTACAAGAAAGCTCTTGGCCTTTTTCCAAAACCTCGTTCGGATGGCTGACCTTGCGAGTCCAAGACATATCCGAGACATGCAGCAAACCATCGATGCCTTCTTCGAGTTCGATGAATGCACCGTAGTTGGTCAAGTTGCGAACTTTGCCGGTGATCTCTTTGTCCGTTGGGTACTTCTCTTCGACTTTGTCCCAAGGATTTTCTTGAGTCTGCTTCATGCCCAAAGACATTTGCTCGCCCGACTTATCGATGCCCAAAACGGAAACTTGAATCTCGTCGCCGATGTTGACCAATTCGTTTGGATGGTTCACACGCTTCACCCAAGACATCTCAGAGATGTGAACAAGACCTTCAATGCCTGGCTCAAGCTTAACAAAGGCACCGTAGTTCATTACATTGACGACTTCGCCGGTGTTAACGCTACCGATTGGGTACTTCGATTCAACTTCGTCCCAAGGATTAGGCAGCAACTGCTTCAAACCCAACGCAATCTTGACCTTTTCGCGGTCGATGTTCAGGACCTTGACTTCTAGTTCCTCGTCCATCGACACCATTTGTGACGGGTGAGAAATACGGGTATGTGACATGTCGGTAATGTGCAACAAACCGTCGATGCCACCAAGGTCAACAAACGCACCAAAATCGGCAATGTTCTTGACGACACCTTTGCGGACTTGGTCGATTTCCAACTCTGCCATCAGCTTTTGTTGGCTGTAAGTACGTTCCTTTTCGATCAAAGAACGACGAGAAACAACAATGTTACGACGTTGCGTATCAATTTTCAGTACTTCACACTGAACGACTCGGCCGATGTAATCGCCGATATCGCCCGGGCGACGGATGTCCACTTGTGAGGCCGGCAAGAAAACTTGCACGCCGATGTCGACCAACAAACCACCTTTGATTTTTCGAGTACAGGTACCGGTAACGA
Source organism: uncultured Pirellulaceae bacterium (assembly GCA_964530985.1). Classification (GTDB taxonomy): domain Bacteria; phylum Planctomycetota; class Planctomycetia; order Pirellulales; family Pirellulaceae; genus Mariniblastus. The sequence continues at coordinate 54,701 of CAZHCH010000013.1, forward strand.
TGTGACCTTCGTCGACCTTTTCGACAACGTCAGTCCACTTACGGATGATGTCCGCTTTTTCTTTGCTGACCGCGATCAAACCCGATGGATCATCCGCGCGACCTTGTTCGTCTTCGAGGTCTTCGATCAGAACGCTGACCAACTGACCAACCTCTGGCTCAGGATCAAGCTCCGACCACTCGCTTCGCGAGATCGTGCCTTCACTCTTAAAACCAACATCAACGACCACAATGTCGTTATCAACACGAACGATCTTTCCTTCGACGATCGAGTTCAATTCGTATTTTTGATCCGGAGCACCATCAGGGAACAAATATTGTCCCAAATCAATGTCTTCAAATTCATCCATCGATTGGACATCAAATAATTGACCCAATTCGTCTTCGATGCTTTGGTCTTCTAGAGAGTGAATGAGGTTACGATTTACCATAGCTTGTGAGCTCGCCTGCAATAATGGGTGACTGACGCCCAAAGCAGAATTGGTTGCATGCCATTAAGGCACGACAGTGAAATAAATATGATTGATCGACTTCGACCGGGGCAGAATGGCAGTTACCTGCCGTTACCAGTCTTCAGATGGTCCGAAGGCGATCACGATCGGGTAAAAGTAGCAAAAGCAGCCCAGTATCGTCAAGTAGCCTTTTCTTAAATGACCCCGACGTACTTGAAAAAATCGATGCTGATATTCGATAAGCAGACTTTTCCCCAACGCATATTTCGTCGCTGCGACACCTCAAAGTTAGCCAAACCTGCCTTTGCCCTCAATTTCAGTTGGTCTTTTGAAAAATGCCATGAATACCAGCGTTCTGGCCTACGCCAGCTTGGAAAAACCAGCTTTATTGCGTGTTTGCGACCGGCGGCTAAAATCTAAAGGTCTTAGCCGCTTCAGGACTAACGTTTCGTTAACTCTGACGTTGAGCACCGCAACTATATATGAGTGTTCCGACTCAACGCCCCATAAAACCATGCGTCCCTGCAATCAATGTCGAAAACCGGTAAAAAATGCCGTGCAGCTTTGCGAAGATTGCGAAAAATACAATGCCAAGCACAAGATCGAGGCCAAAACTACTGTTTCACTTACACCGGTCGACACAAACGACTTGCCCCCTGTGCCTTACGACTCAACCGTCAATGTAATGCTGCTATCAACAGGACTTTGTTTTGGCCTGATGGGTTTACTGATCGGAATCCTGTGCGGCAGCATGACTTACGCGATCGTCGGCATGGGAATGGGCTGGCTGATCGCTTTTATCATGATTCCGATTTTTCGATAAAACAAGCTAATTACTGGCTACTCCTTGGCATCTGCATCCCAAATTGTTAGGCTATTGAACGTGAATGGGTGTACCTTGAACAGACTGAGGCTGTTAGCCAGTCAATAACTAATAAGGGATCCGAAATGTTGGTGTTGAGCCGAAAAGTTGGCGAGCGAATTTGGATTGGTGATGAAATTGCCATAACGGTCGTCCGCTTAACTAGTGGCGGCGTAAGAATTGGCATCGAAGCTCCCAGCGAACTTGCCGTCGTACGTGAAGAACTAAAACAAAAAATCGAAGCCGCCGAACAATTGCTCAACGAGGCCCCAATCATGGCCGGTGAGAAATCAGCGACAATCGACCCTACCGATCAGCCCGCCCAAGAAGAATAACAACCCTCGTTTGTATTCTGTAAGTAACTTCTGTTTGACACCCAAATCAAGATCTGACCAACGAAAAAAGCGACAGCTGATTAAGGCAGCTGCCGCTTTTTTCAGTTTTCAGTTACTTACTCTTGTAGCACTTACTTTTTGACCGTCTCCGTTGACTCCGCTGTCGAGCCTTCTTGCGAGACATTGTCCGTCGTGCTTCCTACGATAGCGCGAATAGATTTAATCTGTTCAAGTAGGGCTGCTTCGTCGTCCGATTGCCCAGCCATGCTGGCTAACTGCTCGAAACGCTCAACCTCACCCTTGCTAAACAAACCTGAGGTTTCATTTGCAGCCGGCGATTCTATCGTCGCTTCGGGAACTCGATATTCGGGTGTCGTGGCCGTTGCTTTTGTTGCTTCGGGAACTCGATATTCAGGTGTCGTGGCCGTTGCTTTTGTTGCTTCGGGAACTCGATATTCAGGTGTCGTGACCGTTGCTTTTGGCTGGCCAACCACAGACTGGTCAACATTCGGCTCGGTTTCGACGATTTCGTTTGCAGCCGGCAATGCTTTTGTCGCTTCGGGAAGTCGATATTCAGGTGTCGTGATCGTTATTGTTGGCTGACCAGCCACAGGCCGATCAACATTCTGCTCAGTTTCGACAATTTCGTTTGCGGCAGAAAAATCCATCGTCTTTTCAGGAATT
>CAZHCH010000014.1:0-51314 GCA_964530985.1 uncultured Pirellulaceae bacterium
AGACAGAGGCTGTTACTTTTTGTGATAGCGAACGGTTTCTATTAGAATGAGTTTGGGAGTCCTTTTTTAGCAATTATTTTGCAACACAGACGGCACGATGACACAAAATCACAACGGAGTCTTCGAAGTCTTTTTTGATGGCCAATGCCCGATTTGCAAACGCGAAATCGACATGATCCGCCGAAAAGACAAAAAACAACTGCTAAAATTGACCGACATCGCCGCGGTTGATTTTCAGCCAGTTGCTGACAAGAGCTTGCTCGACCTGAGCCGAGAGATTCATGGGCGTAATCCTGACGGGGCCTTTGTGACTGGTGTTGATGTGTTTCGAGAAATCTACAGCCGAATAGGATTTGGCTGGTTGGTCACTGTTTCTCGTCTTCCAATCCTTCGTCAAATGCTCGATGTAGCTTATCATGTTTTCGCCAAGTTGAGATTTCGACACGCGATGTTTCGCATGAAGCGAGCGAAGATTGATTGTCGCCAGTGTCAAATTGAAAACGAGTAAAGTCGATCCTAATGCGAATTGCAATCATCGGTGGTGGTATCTCTGGGCTCACGGCAGGATATCACTTGCACAAGCAGTTTGATGTGACGCTGTTTGAGGCTAATAACTATCTGGGCGGTCACACCAACACCGTTACGGTGCCAACGAGCAACGGAGATATCGCGGTTGATACGGGATTCATCGTTTTCAACGATCGAACCTACCCCAATTTCATCTCGATGTTAAACAAGTTATCGGTGCCGTTTCAAAAAACACGAATGACGTTTAGCGTTAGCTGTGACCAAACGGGCCTTGAGTATTCTGGGACCGGCCTGAATGGCATTTTTGCTCAACGCAAGAATCTACTGCGCCCGTGGTTTTATCGATTGTTAGTCGACTTTGCGCGTTTCAAAAATGACGCGGAGCAATTGCTCCAATCTGACCAGCCGCAGGAATCTGTCGGCAGTTTTTTCGAGCGGCGCAATTACTCCAAGCAGTTCGTCGAACAGTACTTCTTACCGATGGGGGCGGCCATTTGGTCTTCGTCGTTCAAAACGTTTCGTGAATTTCCAATCCAGTTTATCGCTGAATTCTATCAAAACCACGGTTTGCTCGGCATTCGCGATCGGCCTCAGTGGTACGTCGTCAAAGGTGGCTCGAGGCAATACGTAAAACCAATGACCGGTGATTGGGAAGATCGAATCAATTTATCGTCTCCAATTGAATCCGTGGTTCGCAAGGACGGTCAAGTATTGGTAAAGCCTGTCGGTTCCGAATCACAGACCTTTGATCATGTCGTCTTTGCTTGCCATAGCGACCAGGCGTTGGCTATTTTGGGCAATTCCGCCACTGAAGCCGAACGTGAATTGCTCACCGCGTTTCCTTATCAAAAAAACCAAGCGATATTACACACCGACACATCGGTTTTGCCTAAAACACGCCGCGCTTGGTCGAGCTGGAATTACTACAACCCAAAAGAAAAGAGTGACTCTGCAACATTGACTTACAACATGAACTTACTTCAGTCGCTAAATACTACCGACACGTTTTGCGTGACTTTGAATGGTTCCAAACGCATCGACCCGACCAAAATCATTCGAACAATCGAGTATGCTCATCCGACGTTTAGCGTCAATCGGAAACTCATGCAGTCCCGGCATGGGGAACTTTTAGGGCCTAACAATACCTCATTTTGTGGCGCGTATTGGGCTAACGGGTTTCATGAGGACGGCGTCTGTAGTGCGCTTTCGGTAGTTGAGCAATTGCAAACGGTGGTGCAATGAAAAACAGCGCCATCTATCAAGGTACGGTTCGGCATCGCCGCAACAGTCCGAAGGTCCATCAATTTGATTTTCGTTTCTTCATGTTGTTGCTGGACTTGGATGAGCTTGACACCGTGTTTCGTTGGCAGCCTTTTTGGTCCGTAAATCGATGGTCTCTTTGCCGGTTTAAGGCGAAAGATCACTTAAAAGGATTTTCGGCAAGCGGCAATTTACGAGAACGAGTTACTGCCGCGTTGGCGGCGAACGATATCGAAAAAGAAATTGGCTCTATTCGTTTGCTCACCCAGCTTTCGTATTTCGGGTACACGATGAACCCGGTCAGTTTCTTTTACTGTTATAATTTGACGGGCGATAAAATTGAAGCTGTTATTGTTGAAGTCAATAACACCCCGTGGGGCCAGCAACACCTGTATGTTATACGTTCGGATCAACTGGTAAGTAATTCAACCATTCGATCTGCGGACGTACGAAAGGAGTTTCATGTATCACCTTTCTTTGACTTGGAAATGAACTATCGAATGGCATTTTCGGTGCCCGGGAAAACACTGGCTGTCAAAATCGAAAATTACTCATTGGGTTCTAAATCCACCGATGGCATATCAAATCAAGCTATTTCTAAGTACTTGGACGTTACCATGAAACTCCGACGGAAAGAGTTAAATGTCTGGAGTTTGAACGGATTACTAGTTAGATACCCTGCAATCAGTTTCCAAGTAGTGGCTGGCATTTACTGGCAGGCATTGAAGCTTTACTTGAAAAAAATTCCCTTCGTTGCTCACCCCAGCAAACGGTAGTAGTCGACCACGAGCCCGCAATAGGTTTGGATGTTATGAAACAAAAGTCAGATCAACGAATTGAATTAAATTATCGTTGTGAGTCGGTAGCGGCCAAAGTCCCCTTGATGGAGAGCATGCAACTTGAGGATCATGGGAGTCGATCCAATCGATTTTTCAAGAACCAAATCCGTAAACGTTTCCATGGCTTGGTCGGTGGCGAGGTTGAAGTTCATGATCAATTAACCAGTTACTTACTTCCTGGCTCTGATCAAGATAGCGATCTGTATGCCGGTAACTTATTGCGAGCCAAAGTGTACGTCGGTAACGCGGAAATGTACCGCCGGATCATGTTTGGCGGCACGATAGGATCCGCCGAATCGTACATGTTACGGCAGTGGTCGACGGATGATTTGACCAGTTTAATTCGAATTATGATTCGCAATTTGGATCACTTTACACGGATAGAGGGTACTTGGGCGAGGATCAAAACGACGTTCCACTACTGCCAGCACCTATTGCGTCACAACTCAATTGCCAATAGTCGAAAAAACATTTGCGAACATTACGACCTTGGTAACGATTTTTATCGATTGTTCCTCGACCCAACCTTGAACTACAGTTCGGGGATTTTCAAAGACCTGTCATCGACTGCTCCGGTTGCTGAATCGATGGTTACGGCGTCAGTAACAAAGATGGACACGATCTGCCAAAAGCTCCAACTCAGTTCGCTCGACCATGTATTGGAAATTGGCGCCGGCTGGGGAGCCATGGCTGTTTACATGGCTTCAAAGTATGGCTGTCGAGTTACCACGACGACGATTTCGCAGCAGCAATTCAACGTTGCCAAAGAACGAGTTGCCGAAGCAGGGGTAGAGAACTTGGTGACTGTTCTTTTCAAAGACTATCGCGAACTAGATGGAAAGTATGACAAACTAGTGTCGATCGAGATGATCGAAGCGGTTGGTCATCAGTACTATGATCAGTTCTTTAAGAAGTGCAACCAGCTACTACGAGACGACGGGGTGATGTTGTTGCAGGCGATTACGATTGGCGAACAAGACTACGGTTACCACATTCGCAACGTTGACTTTATCGGGAAGTATGTTTTTCCTGGAGGCAGCCTTCCGTCGATTTCGGCATTGTCAGCGTCAATCGGACGAGTTTCCAAAATGCGGTTGATTCAGCAATCGGACCTTACACCTCATTATCAACGTACGATGTTGTGCTGGCGAGAAAAGTTCATTCAAAAGCTTGATGCGATTCGGGCGCTTGGTTACGACGAGCCGTTTATCCGTCGTTGGCATTTTTACCTGTGTTATTGCGAAGCAGCATTCGCCGAACGAAGAGTTCACTGTACTCATTTGGTATTCGCAAAACCTTACAGCAAGCTCGACCCGGAACTCGCCTCGCGTCATTCGACGACGTCTAGCCACGCTGCACAACCGGTCACCGTTGTTCCTTAATTCGGCTTCGAACGATGGCTAAAACGTCGTTACGAATCAGCCACCCTGCTCTGCTTGATTTCTCTTGAATGCATCATCTTGCTGACGAAGACATGCGTTTGTGGACATGCACGAAATTGTTTTGCCTGGTTGGGAAACAGTCATGCTGACGTACTGGGACGAGTGACAGAAATCCGCAGTCAGTTCCGCCTCTCATTTGCAATTCCCGATCACCAGATATCTGTCGTTTTAACTTAAAGATCAGGGGACTTTCTTGTATTTATTGATGATATCACCGGAATAAACATTAAACTTGATTGAAAACAAGCCGAACAATATTAAGATTGTGTTAATAATCGGTGGTCATTGAGGTTAAGTTGTCAGTGGCGCGATTTTTGTTGACCCAATGAAAATCATGGATACGTCGTGGCCGTACCTTGGTTTTGAAAACCAAGGCCATGGCGAATCGCAGTTGCTTTTAATTGATAGGTTTAAGATGAAAAAATGAACAGTTGATCAGTCTGGCTGAATCAGCTGTTTGAGTTCAAACATGTTTAACATACCCGATAGAGAATCCACCGTCGTCTGGAGGTTGTTTGGCTTTTCGCTAACAATCGCGATGTCGTATTTCGTCGCTCGGGCAGTGGGAGACAGTTTGTTTCTATCGCGAATTGGCAACGACCAATTGGCGCTTACCTTTGTGATTACCGGTATCTGCACCGCTGTCATTGCAGCTGCCTGGTACTTTGCTACTCGACGGCTTAGCGTTTCAAAATCGATTCAGATTTCAGGCGTCGCATTCGCACTTCTCGGCCTGTCTGCGTGGGCAATATTGCCTAGCTACCATCATTCATACGCTTTGTTAGCGGCGATCTATTTGTTCGCCGAGGTCAAAGGTTGTATCAACACGATCAATGTCGTATCGGCGCTTAACACAAAGCTCGGTCGCGACGCCAGCAAACCCGCTTGGGCAGCTATCGGCCTAGCCGCGCCGATTGCAGCGGTAATCGCCGGCTGTGTATTTACCCTGGAACATAACTTGCTGGGCTTGCGGTACTGGTTGCTATTCGGTGCCGTGCTTGATGTTGCTTCGTGCCTGATCGGATTTGCGATGGCAAAAACACCGTCAGTTGGGAAAGCCGTAGCTGAAAGTGGGAAGCTTTCAACAGTCAGTGCCATGTTGCAACCTCAAGAGGATTCTGGCGCTTTTAAGATCGTGCGTAAAGTGTATGTGTCATCGAGTCGCTTTCGATTTTGGATTGGCATGTTGATCGTCGCCCAGGTGATCGCGTTGACAATCGTAGCGTTTGAGTGGAAATCGAGCGTCAACTTATTTTTCGATGGCGACGAAGTGCAGATGCTACGGTTCTTTGGGATTTACTACGGCGTGGTTGGGGGAACGACCATCGCAATGCAACTGCTGTTAACCGGCCGCCTACTGGAACGACGAAACGTGTCGTTACCAATCTTATTGATGCCGGTTCTGTTAGTCGGTGTGGCGTTGTCATTTGTGGTCGGGGCGGGATTGTTGATCGTTTTCGCAGCGGCTACGTTTGGAAAATCATTGGAAGCGTGGCGACGGAGTGTTCACGATACGACGATCAATGTGCTGTATACAAAGATTGAACGGAGAAAACGTCGCGCGACAATTTCGCTTAACAACGGCGTGATCAAGCCACTGGCCGAAGTGTTGGCTTCGAGCGTAATTTTGTTTGGAGCGGCGACGGTTTATCGCCCATTGTTTTTTGTGGTCTTGGTAATTTGGATTTTGGCAGCGTCAAAATTAATCCAATTAGCTGGATCGACTCGAAGAAAACGAGCCTCTGCGAGTGTGCACCAAAGAAAACCAAGTAAGATTGCCGACGGCGTAATGGTACCCGAGTAAGCGAGATCTATTTTCGATCGACTTGATATTGCATTTCTATCAATGCAAAGCTTAGAAGTCAGTGACACAACCAATGACCGCGTGGCAAGTTGTTCTTCAGTTAATTCGAAGATCTCTTTAGCGTTTCAATTTGATTTCGGTCTAAGATCGGTTTAACTTCTTCCACAAAATCGTGGATGTCACGAAATTGTCGGTAGACGCTTGCAAATCGAATGTAAGCAACATCGTCCAATTCGATCAGTTTTTGCATGACCAATTGTCCAATTGAGTCGCTGTCGATTTCGCCAGTTTCGTGCAAATAAATTTGTTGGACAACTTCCATCAAAATCCGTTCAACGTGTTCGGTTGGAATTGGGCGCTTCCAACATGCCCGCTCGATTCCTTTGCGGATTTTTTCTGGTTGGAAGGTTTCTCGTGAGCCATCTTTTTTAACGACTCGGAGATCAAGTTCGGCGACACGCTCAAAAGTTGTAAAACGTTTGCTGCAGTTCAGGCACATCCTTCGCCGCCGAATCACGTAGCCATCTTCACCTGCACGTGAGTCGGTGACTTTGTCGTTGTCTTCTTGGCAAAATGGGCAGCGCATGAGTTCAATCTCTAGATTTATTAGGTGATCCAATCATACAACAAATGCGTTTCCTTTTCATTCCCTACAAGCACAGATTGACCTTCAATTGATAAACTAAAGACAAAATTAGTTGACATTTTGACAGTTAGGCTATTTGCATCTTTGCGACGATCGGGGCAAAAATCAGCTTGGGCCGCTTAAACAAACCACAACTACAATATCTCGCGTTTGCGACTCAAGTAATCCCAGACGACAAATCGGTCTAAATCACCACCAGCGGTAAAAAACACTCGTCCTTTCGTTTGTTCGCTTAATCGATGAGCAAAACGAATGTCATCTTCCGATTGAGACCAACTGGGGACCAAAAACGTGTTGATCGTAATTCCTTCATTGGCACAGATTGCCGCTTCACGGATGGTTGCTTCTTCGGTCGCACGATGAGGTGGATACAGCATGAACAGTGTATTGTCCTCAAAATGAGCCGTCGGTAATCCATCAGTAATCAAGATTACTTGCTGGTTGGGAGTATCTTGGCCGGCTAACAACTGCCTGGCTAACCGCAGGGAATGTTGGATGTTTGTGAAATGTTGATGAACCATGTGTTCGCTAACATCCGGACGCCCCATGTCGACTTTAAGTTGTACGAATGGATCGTGAATAGTCACGTGCTTGGGCATCAAATCAATGATTTCGCCGCGTCTACGAACCTTACCAAAAGTAAACATCTCGATAAAATTTAAGTAGTCGCCTGGATATTCACTGCGAATCAATCCGTCTAGCGCCAAAGCCATTCGCTTGACATTCACGTACTGGCCGTCGTAACGCATGGACCCACTCATGTCCATAATCACTACCGTCGCGGACTTGGGGTTGTTGCGAGTTTTATGAATTTCGATATCTTCGGACTTGAGACGGATTGGCAACTTGTTTTCGCCTCGCAGCATTGCATTTATAAACGATTGTGGGATGTCCATGTTGGTCAGTGAGTCACCAAACTCATAAGGCTTGGTCGCTTGCAATTCCACTGCGCCTTCACCGGAAATATTTGCCTGGCGGCGACCAGTTTTCGATTCTTTCAGTTGGTCAAAAATTTTCGCCAATAGCTTTCCCTGAAACACTCGGTAGGCTTGAGGCGTTAGTTGAAACGCTCCGTCGTTCGATTCTAGGCCCTGTCGTTCTGCCGCTTCTCGAACGTAGTTTTCGATCACACGTTGCATCTCTTCCAACGAATGCATCGATTCCTCGTCCATGTACTCGCCGAGTGCATCCATGTCTAGAATTGCAATCTGAGCAGTTTCTTTCGCTTGCTCTAACTGACTAAGCAGCTCGTCGATTTTCTCCAATTCCTCCTTAATCTCTAATGCTTCGGGGATCGTTAATGACTGATCGCCAGTGAAACGATAGTTGGCGGCGAGTTCGTCGATTTGATATTTGTTGCCCAGTCTAGAGAGTAATTGCAACATGAACTGCGATAACGGCGAAGAATCGTCGCCCACGTCATAGTAAATCCGCTCAAGGTCGTATAACTGCTCTTGTTGAATTGCTTCTTTGTAGAATTTCAATAAGTGTTCAGGCAGCGGGTGACCCTGCGGTTGATTTTCAGCGAGATTGTGAAACGCCCGTTTCGCCTTCTTAATCACCGTCTTGGTTTCATACGTTTCCAAAATTCGCCGTTTGCGTTCCTGAAGCATCTTTTGAATCTGATCAATTCCTGGACCCAAGTTTTTGAATTGCTCTGGATCCAGCCTGATCGCTCTTGCGAGTTCTTCTTCGGTTAACTGGCGTCGAGAACCGAACGTCAACATTTGTTCCATCAACGGTGTAACAAAGTCTGGCGGTGGTTGAGTTGGGCTCGGGAATTTTATCGGATCGTACTTGAGATACGTTTGGACGATTCCGCCGATGTTCTTTTTGTTGGTCATATTTGTTTGCCGGGGCTTGAAAAGCAGCCTTGTTGAATTTGACGTTGCTTTTAAAGCTAGATTTCGAAACTGGTTTGTCCGTTATGTTGGCTACGAGAAATCTTATCCATTGAATACAAACCTGCCAAAATGAACTCGACGCACGAAGCACGCACCGCTGCGTCGGTCGAGGCGTTAATCTCAAACGCCTTTTCCCAAGCTGGCGGAACTCTTTTCAATCTTGCAGCATACTCGGTCGACGGAATCATATCCCCCGTTTCAATCTTGACGCCCTTGCCGAAGATTTCAGCGATCTCGTCTAAGCCATGTTCGCTTACATATTCGGCAAATACGACTTGAATCGCTTCAGCCACGATCGAGTCCAAAACTTGATTTTCAGTCATTTGGTGACTGCCCATCAGATCAAGCTCTAGCTTGCCAAGAGCCGATGTGTATAAGTGACCTAGGTCACTTATACGAGGTACAGCGGGTTTCTCGCCAAGCAGCACACCGCGATGTCGAGCGCTCGCAATCATGGTACGGTAGTTGGCAAGACTAAAACGGGCGGAGACGCCAGATTGCTGATCTACATATTTTGATTTTCGAGCCTGCACTGTAATTTGCTCTAAAATTTCCTTCATGAAGTACGGCACCGCGATTGGAAAATCACCACCCAAATCAATCCCGCTCTCCGAATCCGTGATCTCAATTCCCTGATCACGATCGATCGGGTAGTGAGTTCGAATCATACTGCCGATTCGATCTTTGAGTTGAGGAATGACTTTTCCACTACGGTTGTAGGTTGATGGATTGGCCGAAAACAATATCAGCACGTCGATTTCAAAACGTACTGGGTAACCGCGGATCTGAACATCGCGTTCCTCTAAGATATTGAACAAACCCACTTGGACTAACTCGTCGAGCTCTGGAAGTTCATTGATTGCAAAGATGCCGCGATGCATGCGAGGAATCAATCCAAAGTGCAACGCGTCTTCGGTTGACATACTAACGCCGCCAGCAAGCTTTGCAGGATCGATCTCGCCGATGATATCTGCAAACTTGGTCCCTGGAGCGAGACGTTCAGCATAGCGATCCTCTCGATGCCACCATTTGATAGGCACTTGGTCGGGATTGTTGTGGGCGACGAATTCCTTGGCGACTTTGCTGAGCGGATTCAAGGGGTCTTCGTGAAATGGAGCGGCGTCGAGATCTAAGTAAGGTATATGTTCGTCCAAAAAGCGAACTAATCCGCGCATTAAACGACTTTTTGCTTGGCCTTTTTCACCCAAATACAGCATGTCGTGTTCGGATAGTAATGCAATGTTAATCTCAGGAATCACCGTGTTTTCGTAACCTACGATCCCCGGATACAGTTCTTCACCATCTGCGAGTTGTCGCAGAAAGTTCTGCATGATCTCTTGTTTAACTGTTTTTGATTGCCAGCCGCTGTCAATCAATTGCTTTAAGTTCTTCGGTTTAGTCTGAGTATCCGCCGTCATTGAAACTCCCGCTGGCCTACTGATGATGAGGGTCTATTTGATTCGCTGGTAGGTTTAACAACACCTTCACTCCCATGAAAATCATAATCACATTATAATGAACGAATCACTTCTTGTTTGTTTTGCTTTGAATCACCCGCTTACCACGTAAAAGCATGCATGGTGTGGCCATTGGACACTTAAGCAACCCTTGTGAATTGAGAAATTTGATGGCGATAAGATACTTATATTTTGATCTCGGCAAAGTGTTACTGGATTTCGATCACAAAGTCGGTTGTCAACAAATCGCGGCCGTCAGTGGGTGTTCGCCCGAAACGGCGTATTCAATTTTGTTCGATTCCGGGCTTGAGGATTCCTTTGAAACAGGAATGCTAGATGAAAAACAATTTCATCAACAGTTTTGTCAGGCGAGTGGTAGTGCGCCGAGCCAAACGGATTTTCTAACTGCCTGTAGCGATATTTTTAGCTTGAACGTTTCAATGATGCCGGTCCTTGGGCAACTGTCGGCAGTAGGTTTCCCGATGGGCATCCTTTCAAACACTTGTTCAGCACACTGGGCGCACGTATTCAATCACTTCGCCTTTTTGAAAAGCAGCTTTCGTGACTACGTTCTTAGCTATGAAGCCAAGTCAATGAAACCGGATCCAAAAATCTATTCGGATGCAATTGCAGTCGCCAATCTTCCCGCAGCCGAGATATGCTTTATTGATGACAAGCAAGAAAATGTGGCAGGCGCGATTGCTGCAGGAATCGACGCAGTGCTATACACAACGGCTAACCAAGCGGTCGTCGACTTGCAAAACCGTGGACTGCGATTCAACATTTGATTGTCTGACACAAAATGTCTTCATTCATCATTAGCGATTTTGAGCGACTTGTGATAGTTAGAATGTCAAATTAGACCGTGGAAACGAATCCAACCAATTAGAATTGGTTTCCACAAAAAATCGCCGTAAAACAATGAATTGCTTTACGGCGACCAGTGGAAGCTTTTTCTCTTGTCGATTAGAAAGCCCTAATCGTCAAACATAATTATAGCACGTCGTCCAGTTGCGATTCACGGTAAAGAGCTGGTTCATCCACTCCATCGCCATCCCAGTCACCAACGACAGGAGTGTCAGCGGCAGTTCCGAGTTGGAACGTACGATCAGTAGCATCCAATTCGTTGTTGCCGTTACTGTCGACCATCCATGTGCCAGCACGATAGATTGCAATCTCTTCTACACCGTTTCCGTCAAAGTCACCCACGATAGGAATATCGCCTGCAGCACCGAACTTGGTTTCAACATCTTCCGACGTAAACCGGCCGTCGCCATTGGTGTCAAGGTTCCAACGACCTGCCTCGAAGGTACCAATTGACCGAATACCATTGCCGTTCCAGTCGCCAGTAATTGGAATTTGTTCTTCAGTACCGGTACCGAAGACATGATCAACCACATCAACTCGCTCAACGCCGCTGCTTGTCAAACGCATTGCCCGAACTCCGTCTGCAGCATCTGCATTTGCTGGGGGAACGTTTTTAGGCGTGGTATGTGGATCGTTATCTGGGTTTGGTAAACCTGGTTCACGTTCAATAGCTTCCATGTCTCGTTCCCAAATCGGCCCGTAGATACCGATATCATCCTTTCCGTCACCATCCCAATCTCCAACAACCGGGCGATCCCCAGTATCACCGAGCCGGGCCAGTAGGTCAGCGTCGTCCCAACGGCCATTGTGGTTGATATCGATCATCCAATAACCGTCTTTAAACATCGCAATTTCGTCAACGCCATCACCATCAAAATCGCCGGCTAATGGCGTTCCATCGATTACACCAAAGCGAGAATGCTCGCCCGTTTCGGTCACGATGCCAGAGTGTTCGTTGGTGTTGGTGAAACTCCATACTGCATCGTTCAAGTCATAGCGTTGCCAATCGCTGTTCTGTAAATGGCTCACCTGAGTCCAAACAGAGTCGCTCTCGCCCAGCGCCCGAGGTTGGCCACCGTTAATAACACTCAAGTGCCAAGTGAAAGAATCAAAACCACCGGCAGCTTGAGGGTTTCCTTCAAACAACCCTCGTGTGTTGCCAACCAATTCAGTTCTTGCAATTCCCTGGGCTCCAAGCAAACTAGGGAATGCGGTGATCCCAGGTGACGGAGGCGTCGGATTAATTGACGGCGGCGGAGGTTGCGGAATCGACGGAGGAATTTCTGAGGTAGGATCATCCGGTTCAGCCACGAACGTTACTTCGCTAAAGTTATTGAACAGCGAAACACCTCCAGCTTCAACCTGAATTCCGGAAATTGCGTCTAGTAGCTGCGTTGTACTGAAAGTCGATAGATTTTGCGGAGCAGTTGCGACTTCAGTGCTGCTGTTAAACGTAAAGCCGGTTGTATTACCAACGGTGTCATTCGAATCAGTGAATCCATCTGGTTGTTGTTCCAAAACTATGTAATTACCAGCTTGGAGACCTTGGAACCAGTATTCACCGTCCGCGTTTGTCACAGTGGTAATTGGTGTGTCTAAATCTGTTGTGCCTAGATCAGCGTAGAACTCCGGCAGAACGTCAGCCAAAGTAACTTGAACAGGATTTACCGAATCTTCCGTGCTAAAGAAGTACAACTCTAGTACAACACCCTCAATTCCTCTGTCGGTACTTGCATTAAAGACACCATCACGAAGATCACGGAAACCTTCCACTGCAAGACCGTCTTCAGTTTCGATAGCTGGTCCATCTTCGAAAACGCGACCGTGGATCTCTGCGGGCAAATGTTCACAGAAATCATAATTCGTTGCTTGGTCACCTGAACTAACCAATATTGTGGTCAAGAGGTTTTCGGCCACGACTCCGCCGTTACTGCCAGCGAACGCATCACCTGCGAAGAGACCTTCTGGTTGGATTTGCCGAACGGCGTACTCGCCAGGTCGTAGTCCTTCGAAAGTATAGTTTCCAAAATCATCCGTTACTGTTTCAGCAATCACGCTACCATCAGCGTCCAATAACTGAATTGTAACGCCAGGCAATAATTCATCGACACCTTCGTCGTAAACGTTATTGCCGTTTGAATCGATGTGTACTAAACCGCTAATGGAGGCTTCTCTAATTTCACCGAAATCATAGTTGACGCCTTCGTCACCTCCTTCAAGCACAATTGAGCCAAACTTATCATTCTCGGGAATGATTCCATTTGTAATTCCATCGACGGTGCCTACTGAGTCGATACCGTCGGCAAAGCCGTCCGGTTGGATTTCCATGACAGTATATTCGCCGGGTACCAAGTCACTGAACCAGTAGTTGCCGTCGGCATCGGTAAGTGTTTCCGCGACGACATTACCGTCGACGTCCAGCAGCATTATGCGAGTACCTTCGATACCCTCTTCGCCGGCGTCTTGTACACCATTGTCGTTTCTATCGTGATATACGGTGCCGTGAATCGACGCGGGCAAATGTTCGCAGAAGTCATAATTTGACGCTTGATCTCCTGAGCTAACAATGATCCCACTTATTAGATTTTCAGTAGCTTGCCCGCCGTTACTACCGACCAGTTGGCTACTAGTGAATAATCCTTCTGGCTGAATTTGACGAACGGCGTACTCACCAGGTCGGAGACCTTCGAAGCTGTAATTTCCAGATGGGTCAGTAACCGTTTCCGCAACTATAGAACCTTCAGCATCGAGTAGCTGAATCGTAACACCGGGCAGCAATTCGTCGACGCCTTCGTCGTACACGTTGTTGCCGTTGGAATCAACGTGCACCAAACCGCTGATTGAGGCTTCTCTAATCTCACCAAAATCATAGTTGACACCTTCATCACCACCTTCAAGTACAATTGAGCCAAACTTGTCGTTCTCCGGAATGATTCCATTTGAAATTCCATCCACGGTGCCTATTGAGTCGATACCGTCAGAAAATCCGTCCGGCTGGATCTCCATAACGGTATATTCGCCAGGGAACAAATCACTGAACCAGTAGTTACCTTCGGCATCGGTAAATGTTTCAGCGACTACGTTGCCATCGGCATCTGTTAACATTATTCGAGTACCTTCGATACCCTCTTCGCCTGCATCTTGTACACCATTGTCGTTTCGGTCGTGGTATACGGTGCCGTGAATACTAGCTGGCAAGTGCTCGCAGAAATCATAGTTGGTGCCAACATCGCCAGAGTTCAAAGTGATGTTAGTAAATCGATCGTTTTGGCTTGCTTCTCCTCTAAGCTCGCCATCAACATTTCCTAGATGATCGGTCGCATCCAGGAAACCATTAGGCTGCACTTCAACGATCGAGTATGTACCCGGAGCCAAACCAGTAAACTGATAGTCTCCGTTAGCGTCAGTCAAAGTTGTCGTAACAAGTTCTCCCGTTTCATCGAACAATTGGATCGTCACGCCTTCGATCGGATCACGCAACGGGTCATTTGGGTTATTGGGATCGCTACCTGGAGTTGCTACGCTAACATTACCGCCGATTGAAACTGGCAGAAGTTCACCGAAGTTGAAATCTTCGCCGTGTTGGTCAGCACCGAGCTCAACCTGAGTAAACCGATCGTTGCTCTGCTGCCCGACAGGAACTCCGTCGATGTTTCCAAGCGTGTCTCTACCGTCAATAAATGCGGCAAGCGGATCGATTTCACCTTCTGGTAAATTGTTAATTTCAACAATTTCGTAGATCCCAGGCGGCAACGTCCCGACTGAATAGTGACCATTGGCGTCGGTTCGCACGAACACGGGGTCGGTGTCAGCAAACACGTCATTTGTGACGCCGTCGCTGGCACCCACACGAGTCACTTGAATCAATACATTTGCGATACCCTGTTCGTTTGAATCGAACACGCCATCATTGTCTTGGTCATGATAGACGTTGCCTTCCAGCCATGCAGGTCGAACTTCTTTGAAGTCGTAATCAGTTGCTGCGGTGCCACCAAGTGGAATTTCGATGTCTGCAATTACGTTTTCTGAAACAACGCCGCCTTCAGAACCAGCGATTTCACCAACGTTTAGAAAGCCATCTGGCTGCACTTGTGTAAGCCTAAACGTACCGGGCCTAATATCAAGCTCTTCGCCAAAACTATAATGCCCAGCTGCGTTGGTAGTCGTCGTGGCAACTGTTTCGTATTCGCCGGTCTCTTCGTTCAGCCGCTCCAAAGAAATCTCGACACCAGCGATTCCGTCTTCGCCTTCCTCGTGTACGCAATCGATATTTTCATCATGAAACACATTGCCTTCGATTGTTACGGGTCGTTCTTCAGGATCGAATGCGTCGATCGCTCCCGCACTACGGTTTTCGTTTCCTTCTTCGTTATCGCCAGCTACATTGAACTGCGATCCAGTTCCATCTTCGGCTACCGAAAACAAATTATCGAACTCGTCGTAGAAAACTCCTTCTACCTGCAGCTGCTCGAAACCTTCATTGAGTGTTGTGTCGAGCGAAAGATTGGACTCATTGAAAATAAAATTTTCATCAACAAATTGAGCCTCAAAAAACGATCCCTCAAATTCTACGCCTGATGTAATCGTATCGTTACGTAAGCCCTCTACTTCATCAACATCGATTGTAAAAGCGAACACGTCGCCTGCCTCAAAGTTGCTAACTTCGACAATCAGCAACAATCCATCATCAGAAACGGAAACGGATTGGACATCGCTGGCTTCAATACCCTGACTATTAACAGCATCAAATTGGAAATCGTGGTGTTGGCCGGTCCCTGGGAACTGACCTGTATTGTCAAAAAAGACGTCACCGCTTGAGTGAGCGCCGGACAGATCCTGGTCACCGTTAATACTGAACTGGGTCAACTGGGTTGTGTCAGCACCGCCTTCGAAAGTAACCTCAAAGTGATCAGGCGCAGTATCTTGGCCATCATCCCCTTCAACGTAAGTCACTGCGGCGATCACGGGATCAGCAGACAGAACGCGACGCTGTTCCATAACCTCGAAATAGCATTTGCGAAGCAATTCCTGCTTGTTCGAAACCTTAGAATCTGCAGTTTTGCCAGTTAGAATTCGGCTCGTAATATTCTTTAAAAGTCCCAACTTTCCTACCTCCGTGTAAGCGTTGTTTCCCAACGTCGTAAATGTACCAATGTCTTCGTTCGTCTAGCTGACCAATGATGGATCTGGCGAGACCCCCTACAACTCCGTTTGCAGGCGATGGTTTTATATAACAATGGCGATTACCCGCCGTGCGTTTTCTATTTTAATGCTCGCCACTCTTGATCTGCTCTTCTTTCAATCGGTTGTTTAGCAGCAACCGCCACCTGCCAGACCCGAACCTGTGTATCGTAGCTTCCAGAAACCAGAACTCCCTGTCCAGCGTCTAAACAAGAAATGGTGCCTGTGTGACCTTTTAGCACGCCAACTGCTCGTTTTGTATCGATGTTCCAGATGCGAATTTGATTATCACTGCCGCCAATAGCCAACATGTCGTCGGAAAGTAATTTAGCGGCGAATAGCTTTGAAGACTGACGCGGAAAAGCGCTACCGACCGTTCCGGCCACAGGGTCAATGACCTTAACCATTCGATCGTCACTGACAGAAACTAGTTGGCCGATCTGCGTAAACTGCAACGACCTAACTCGCCGTCGATGAGCCTTGACGTCTGAAACCACCTTTCCAGTGCTGACATCCCATACGCGAACGGTTCCACAACGACCAGCAGCAGCAACCATCCTGCCATTATTCGAGAATGCGACAGCGTGATTGTCTGGACAAGGACAAGCCACACGTTGAACAACTCGGCCTGTTTGAGCGTCGTAAATCCGCAGTGTTTTTTCAAAACCGACAGTGGCCAACTTGGTTCCATCAGGCGAATAGGCGAGTTGAATAATAGCATCATTGTGTTTACGCATAAATTGCGGTGATTCGTAGTTGCTATCTTTCCAAACTCGCAATGCTCGGTCGTTACCGGCTGTTGCAAGCTGGTTGCCTTCAGGAGAGTAAACCACTGACCGAACCCAATCGTGATGAGCGTCAATTTCATGGGTGTACGTCTGAGAGGCTAGATCGTAGATGCCGACGTAGTGATCATCGCCAACAATTGCAATTTCACTGCCACCCTTTTTTACACTAACACCAGTCACTACCGGCATGCGATCTGCGCGGTTGTGAGCAACCGTCTTAATAACATCACTTTGCCAATTCAAATCGACTGGCATTGCGAGGGGATTACCATTGGCAGCAACGGGTAGCATTGTGCTCGCCCAAACTGCGGCAGTGGCTCCGATAAATTGACGACGTTCCATCTTCAATAGGTCTCCTGATTGAAACTATAAAGCCTACTAATGGCAATTCAGACGACTTAATCACTAACGCGTGTCGCCAATGTAAACTTTCCCAGTTTCTTTATCGGAAGCAGCGTGGAAAACCGCCAACGAAAGTTTTGGCGCGCTGGAAATTGAAACGACTGCATAGCCCTTTCGGTTTGAAGCGATTGGCAGGGCGTGGGCTGCTAGCAGAATTGCTCTTTAAATACTAGATCTGCTAGTGTTCAAACGCTTGGCTGGTACTGGCTGCAAGAAATGCTAGCAGTCGCGTTAAGTAGATTTTAAGGTCAGCTGGATCCGCTTGGGCGATTCCGACAACAGAATCGGGTTTGTTACTAACAGGTTAGATCGACTTGACCTTTAGCGCATTAAAAAAGAGCTGGTCCAACCAGCCCTTTTAACGTTGTCAGCGATTTTATGGAGCGTCGAAATCACCAAAGTCGTCATCGGCTTTGTCTTTTTTTGACTTCCTAGGTCTCTTGGGTTTACCGTAGAAACGGGAATCGTCTGCTATTGTGATTTCGTTGCGATAGTTAGTTGCGTGAGCGAACTGGTTGGAAATTTTAAAATTGCCGTTAGCATCCATTAACAAAATTTCAGTTGGTGTGTCTATGGATTGTTTTTTGTCTCCTGGAAACTCCTGCGTTGTTCCAAAGAACGCATCGACAATGGTTTCGTTGGTTTCAAATGGCATATTGTATCTTTCAACGCCGTTACCGTTTGGAGATTCTGCGACCAGCACCGTCCAATCAATTGGATGCGTCACGTACGCTGGGGCCTTAAAGTTCATGGTTTCACCAATGTGAGCGCTTCTTTCTGAGGGAAGTTTTGCATGTAGAACACTGTTCCAATATGACACCAGTACTTTGAAGTGCGGTTCGGCGACTTCAAATTCCAAAGTTTCGCTCGCGGATTCTACCTTATCTATTTTTTTACGTACGGTCGATCCAGCAAATACATCAGCTGACGGTAAATTCTTTTCCACTCGCACAGGCTCACTCCAAGCTGATGGCCGAGCAAATCGAAGGTACTGACTGTAGGCGTACCTGTTAGCTGAAGGCGGAAGTTCAATTTGCTCAATTTGTCCTGCATCCGAGATTTCAGCTACATGTATTGGCTCAACAGGGTCATTATCTTGTATTGCTTTTATAATTTTTTCCTGCATCATCTCAATATCGGTACCTGCCGCAATTCGTTTTCTAGCGGCGGGACTGAGCATTTGTTTTTGAACGGCATCTGAACTATCCACCGAAATGTCTTCATCTTGACGGTCATTTACCTTGCCTTCCATCCTTTCGTTCTTGCTCATCATTTCACTCATGTTGGCGCCGGTCCCAACAAATTTTATTTCGCCTTCGTCCACAGTTAGTTGTTGGCCTCGGTGTTGCGCAAAGCCGTTCTCGGGATCGATTTGGTTCGGGTCGCCGACCCAGACGCGAACACGATACTCGAAATCAGAAGACCGTTTGTTACCGACAAATATGTCGAAGAAGCGAACCAGTCGATATTGGCCGCCTGGTTTTTGTTTTGTGATTGCTTCTAAGTAAGGTGTGTTCACTAAACCGCTTCGCATCGAATTGAGGTCGTCTTTGTCATTCTTGCGCCCAGAGCCTGCCTTGTCAGGGTCAGGATTGCTTCCTTGCCCAAATATGTCGAGTTCACCGTTTCCGTCTACAGGCAATTTACGACGTTCAGATGGAGGTGTCCAATCCGGGAATTCTCGCCGATTTTTCAAAGCTGGGTGAGTCGCAAATTTCTGATAATCCAGCATGGCGAACGCAGGGATACTATGGGTAAGGACTGGATCATAATTGTCAGGCGAGACAACTTCTGGTGCTGAACCAAATTCTTGAAGAGGCATTGGTGTTAGCGGATTTGGTTGTTGGTATTTAAAAGCCACGTTCTCCGAAATGTCCTTCCATTCGGCTGCTTGATCTGTGATTTCACGTCGCTGGACCTGTAGAAATTGGTAAATCGGTCGGTCTCGTTGGGCGTTATAGGCAATCGATTCTGCAAACGCTTTTTCGAAAGCGACAGATTGTTTCTTAAAATCCACCAATGCCGTAACACAAACCACATCAAAAACCCTAGTCAAGGTTCCTTCGGACGAAATCCCCAATTCCGATGGACGTAATCCTGCTATCGTTTTGGCATTAACGTCATTGAAAAAAGCCCCGCGGTCCAAAGGCTGATAATTTTCGGACAGCGAATTTTTAGCAGATGAACCATCGCCGCCCCTTCTGTCGGATCCATCCTTTCTGTCGGATCCACTACCTCTACCTGACGAACCGCTTCCGTCACCTCCGAGTAATTTTTGGGCTGGAACCAATTCGGCCAACGGCGACTCATACTCCGAATCGATCATGATGCCTGCCGTGAATCGATAGGCGTTAAGTTGTTCGGGTCGATAGATTTCTGGATCTTTACGAGGAGCTAAAGTCGCCACCGGTGTGCCAATAATTGTTAACGGAAACTCACTGGCATTAACTGGAGTCGCATTGGCAATTTGATCTTCCGCTGAAGACTTACCTTGGCGAAAGGGTTTAAGCTCATCCCAGCCATCGAGTTGAATGTACCGCTGAGCCTTATCTGCTTCCCTTTGCAAATCCGATGGAGACTTTGTTAACGCATTTTCGCCACCGCCCATACTCGTCCAAACAAACATACTGGTCGCGACTAAGCAGGCGCCAAGGACAAGCTTCTCGGCATGCATCAGCATGAAATGTTGTATTGACTCTTTACTAAATTTCTTCATGACGATTGGTAGATTAAGTTAAGCTACTAGTGAATGCATGTTCGGGTTTGATTGTGTATTTAAGTCAGTCGAGGCGAATTTAGCCAGCCGACCGGACGCCTGCTGAATCACTGCGATTTGCGGCGGCATCCAACGAATTTCCGTCGCCCTCTTCTGTTTCGATACCGGCGGCTTTACGGATCAAATCGGCACGAACGGGATTGTAAATTTTAATAATCCCAAAAAATTCAACGTTAACATCATAGTTAACACGCGTTTCAATTGGTGCAACGTTGTCAAACCTATCTTCGCTACGTCCTTCATTTCTGTCGCTGCCAAGCTTAGACGAAATTCCACCACCTAATTTAATTGTCTCTCCGCCGGGTGTGTGGCGATTGATTCGCACTTGCTGAATCTCAAATGAGAAAGGCGAGTTTATACAGGCTGCCATGAAGTCAGGAATTTTTCGTTCATCCATCTTCAAGCCGATTCGAACTGGCAAGCGTTTAGCGATCAGCAATTCCAAATTTGTTTCTGAAAGCTGGTCACCCTTAACAACTGCCAATACTTGCTCCGAAGAGATCGGTTCGAACTTTGTGTCGACATACATATTGTGAAAGGGCGGGAGGTTACTTTCCCTTTCACCTTTTTCTTCCCGGTTTCCAGAACGGGCAGCATTATTGTTATCTGTCTGATCTTCCTCGGAAAAATAGAGTTTATAGTCTGAGTTTCTACCTCCCGTTCCTCCTCCAGCAATATTCTCAGTTCTTCCTCTACCTCTTCCTGCAGTAATTCCGGTATCGGGTTTCTTGTCAGCGTCGGTTTCAGGGCCAAACCGAGCGTCAACTGCGTGCAGTTCAACTTGTTGTGCGTAGCCTTCACGGCCGATACCAATATGATCAATCTGTTTGATAGCCGATGTATCGGTGGCGGTTGAGTCGCCATTGAGTTTTGCAATCACGTTGAACATTGCTTCAAGCACCCATAAGTCTTGCTGTAACATATAACATTGCAGCGGTGTTGGGTCATTCGTTTCTTTGTTGTGATCGTCACGATCTTGAAACACCGTGAGTTTATCATGCCACAAGTTTTGGTTGACCACACTCCATAGCACCGCAAACCGCGCCACGTCTCCCTCTTGTACCGGCGACGCTCGTTCAACATTATTTGCACCACCTTGAATTGGTTCTTGGTCGTAGTTTTCCGGGTCCCAGCACCAATTTGTTCGCACGCCATTTTTGCCACATATATTAATCATGTGGTCTTTGATTTTAGAACGGTACAAACTTAGCAACGCATCGATCGTTTTAATATCGGCATACTTGACTGGAAAAGTCTCAGGTGGATTATACTGAGCAAACACTTCGTCAAACTTTTGATTTTCAATAACCGACGGGAACACCAACAACTGTTTTTGCCGCTCAACCTGAAGCCGCCAAGCAGCAATGATTGAATCTACGGTTTCTTTAAGTTCCGCTTGCATCCCATCCTTGGTCTTGCCATTTGGGTGCACTCTGACGTCAGGAGTATCGCCGGGCGTCTTTCGCGAAACTCCTTCAGCCGTTCTGAACTGCGAATTAATCTTTGAAGTGTTCGCCTCTCTGGCTTGATTCAGACTACCGGTTTGGAGATGCCAAATGCCAATCATTAGCAACAACAACAACCCGTTTGCTAACCAGAACCCGTAGTCTTTTATCCAAGAAATGGCGGGGGCTAATTTATCCATGACAATGATTTCGTAAACTGAATTTCAAAATTTTTAAGGAGTCAAATCTAAACGTTTGCAAAGCCAACTTAACTACCGTCTTCGCTGGCCTGCTTCGCTTTCAACGCTTCTTCTTCGGCTGCCAGTCGAGCAGTTTGTGCTGCTAGAATTTCTTCTTCGCTTCGAGGAATCCAAGCCATCTGGACTACGAAAGCATACATCTCAACGTCAAACATGTTTTCTTTATCCACACCACTAGTTTCTCGTTCGCCATCATTGCCTACGCCCCCCCGAGTCGAACTTCCTAGGCTACTAGAAACGTCTGCAGGATCAAAAATAATTTTGTCTTTAACGATGGACTGGGACACCCAAGAGATTGTAGGGTGGCTAACGCCAAGATCAGAATAAGTAAACTTCAGGCCCGGGTGATCTGGCAAAATAACATCATTTTTGGACAGCAGGTTCTCAATTAGAGAATGCAAAACATACTGCTTTCCGGCTCGCAGGTTTTGCATTGCTTTGTCACTATTGTGGAAGTGATGAGCCTTTACTTCGATCACCCATCCAGACGTTGGCGTTGCTTCGGTGCCAGCCGCTAAATCGCCGGCTGCAGAACTGTTTTCGTTGCCCGTGCTACCGTCCACCGGCGTCTTTGAGATTTCCTCCGCAAAGTCAAGTCGCATTTTTTGGTGAAATGGCTCGATGAAATCTATCCATTTTTGGATATCTTTTACAAACTTCGACTCGATGTGATCAACGTACATTTCTTTTCGATCACGAAAAGGGATCTCTTTTGGATCTACTTTGGGCACGCCCTTTGCTTTCAATTCGTCAATTCTTGGATCCGTCGGGAAAGCCTGGGAGAGTGCAAACTGAAATTCGAGCCAGCTTGCTTTTTGCTCGGATGCCGAAGTCAATTCTCGGGACAACGCGTTCAATTTGTCCAATACTTTTTTTTGTTCACTATCTTCAGTGAGAAAACGTTTACTAGTCGAATCCGCGGATGTCACTTTTTG
Organism: uncultured Pirellulaceae bacterium; assembly: GCA_964530985.1. Taxonomy (GTDB): domain Bacteria; phylum Planctomycetota; class Planctomycetia; order Pirellulales; family Pirellulaceae; genus Mariniblastus. The sequence goes on from CAZHCH010000014.1 coordinate 22,535, forward strand.
AATTGCACTCGCCCAACTAACTCCTGCCGAATCCTGAAATTCAAGCTCTGATTTGTGCCAGCCAGCGGTGGTAAATAAGTACCCTAGCGCCAGCCCAGCCATGACGGCGGAAACCGCTGTCAACACCCAAGGCTTTTTAGCCTCTACGATTCGTTTGACCTCGATCTCGCGCGGCAGCAAATTGGTTTTGATCTGAGCCTTTTGTAATCCTTGTAAGCAGAGACCGTAGCAAGGTGCAAATGACAGCAAATTGTTCTGAAACGATTTTTGAGTCGTAACATCTGAGCCTGATAATTTTTCAAAATCAGTGACTTTGCCGATTTCAATTTCTAACTGTTTTGACAAATACTGTCGCAAGCCAGGAAGCTTCGCTGCGTTACCCAATAATAGTATCTTTGAAAGCTCAGCCGATTTTTCATTACTCTGAAAGAAGTTCAAAGAACGCTGTACTTCATTGACAAAGTCTGTAAACACTGGCCGCATTGCTTTGAAAATCGCTTTTGGATTCTCAGACGCTCTCGCGTTACGTTTTAAGTGTTCTGCCTTAGCTTGCGTTAATTTCATTTCACGCGACAACTGTTTCGTGAAGTGATTTCCGCCAATCGGAATATTACGCAGCCACATCCGAATTCCGTTGGTAACGATCAAGTCCGTCGTGTCGGTACCAATTGACATTACCACGGTTGAAGGCGGCGGGTTTTCTGGATCGAAATTCTCAGGGTTGGGTAGTTCACCAATTAAGTCGTGACAGACGACATTGAAAATTGAAATCGGTGACAGTTGCACAAAATCGACATCGACTTCGGCTTCATCAAAAGGTCGCAACGCGGTAAAGACCGCATCTCGCTTCATCGCAAACAAACCAATTTCGGCATCAACCGTTCGGCCGTCGACCACCGAGCCACCCATTTGTTGCCAATCCCAGATCACATCTTCGATAGCAAATGGAATTTGAGCTTTGACTTCGTATTTAACGATGTCCGGCAGAGTCGAAACTTCCACTGGTGGTGGCTTGAAAAAACGAGACAATCCAGATTGCCCGGCCACACTGACAGCGACTTTGTCGCCCTTCACTTGATTACGGCCCAAGAATTGTTGAATTGCGTCAGCGACCAATTCGTCCGGGTCCGCGTCAGTCGCACTTAAGATCTTGGGATACTCTACAATGTCGTATTTGTCAGCGACGACCGTAGTTCCATCCGCATCCAAAGTACAACGCAGTGCCTTGAGGGCGCATTGCCCGATATCAATTCCCCAAACGGCGTTAGATTTTGCCATCTTGTTTTCCGACTTTTAAACTTCCAGTTATCTGTTGTAGTATCCACACCTCAACCAAATGAGTGATACTTGCACGGCACAGTGTACCTACCCTACTATTATAGAACCAAGTTGCCTATTTCGTTAGGTGTTTTCAATTGGACCGTCGATGGAAGTTAATAGAGTCGAATATTTGTTGCGTTTTGAGAGTTTTTCCGTTCATGCAAATCAATTCGTCTACAAAGTTTATGCAATGGGGCAATTAAAAGTCAACGAAATTCTTATAATTATGCCTCAATCGCCCTTGCGAAATGCCTCTTAAAGTCGAGTATTTCGCAATCAACGGACCGTTTAACTTCGCAATCATTTCAAATGCCATGTTTTACTGATCTAGTAATCGCCCTTCCTTGCGCTGGTCTAGATGACTTTCCTACCGAATATCGAGGCACCGACGCCGAAAATCTCTTGGCCTGCTGGACTGGCCTGTGGCATCCCGCACTAATCAAACAAACCAGTTCGATCCCCGAAATTCAATCGACTTTAGAAACTTCAGGATTTTGGCAAGCCGACGACGAACTTCGCGCTCCATTAATCGTTGTCCCGAATGTATCCTCCGTCGCACTCGATTCAGCGACCGTCATGGGGTGGACGGCGAAATGTGACGCCTTGATCCTTGAAAACCTCTCCGAACGCCAACAAATCATCGATCAAGCAACGGCTGACTCCGAAGAACTAATCGGCTGGAATAAATCCGTCTCGTCTGATTTAGCTAAAGACTTTTATGCGTTGGGGTACGCCTACCTGCAAACGATGTTAATGTCGCTAAAACTTCGGTACTCGACCAACTTGGATCGCGTCGATTTCGAGGCGAAAGTTATTGAAGCCGCCGAAGCTGCAGTTTCAGGACAAGTAGATCAAACCTCCGACAAGCTGTTTGCCTGTTTTGATGTTTTGTTAGAGGAAAAAAACTCCTACTACCCTGTAGAACCACAACTCTGCGAACTAATACTGACTCATTCAAATACGCTTGGCAAAGCCCTAACAAAACAGATCGAATCTAGCGATTCACCAATCAGTGTTTTGATCTCGGGACAAGACGCACGAAAACTCGCAAATAAAAATCCAGCTGTCCTTTCTACAATCAAAGATCAAATCGACGCTGATAATTTATCGATCATTGGTGGCCTAGAAGTTGAACTCGATGACAATTTGGTTTGTAGCGAAACGGTTATCCACCAACTAGGCCTCGGTCGCGAATCACTTAAACAGGTTTTCGGTCAACTACCGAACGTATTTGCTCGACGAAGTTTTGGACTCAACCCAACCACGCCGAATGTTTTGAAAAATTATGGCTATCTAGGAGCAATCCATGCCAATTTTTCCAACGGATCGATTCCGACCATGGGCAGCGGTGCGATGCGGTGGACTGGTGATAGCGAAGAACACATTTTAGCCATTTCAGAATTGCCGATGGATGCTGCGGATAGCGGAACGTTCTTGGACTTTGGCCAAAGGCTGGGTGAAATGCTTGATTTGACCCATTCGGCAACGGCTCTATTAACTCGCTGGCCTAATAAACACTGCCAGTCGTTTTCAGATTTAAAACGAGTCGCGAAATTCGTACCGTTATTCGGCAACTTTGTCACCATCAACCAGATTTTCGACGAAGCCTACGATCCTGGTTACGGCCAAACGTTTACTGCTGATGAATACGAAACACCGCACCTTCAAAATGCAATCAAGTCTGGGCAGAAGAACCCTGTTTCGCGTTACACCGACTATTGGCGACGGCTCCAATACCTAAACACCGCTCGTCGAACAATTTTATTGGCTGTTCTTGAGCACGACTTGGATCAGTCGGCCGTTAGCGCAACTCAGCAGCGAGCTAACCAGCTCCAATCGGAAATCGAAATAGCTACACTCGCCGACGATCCGCCGCCCTGCCCTGCATCAATCGACGATGAAATCCAAACCCTGTTAAACGATGCTACGCAGTTGTTGCAGGCCCAACCAATAAGTCGCAATGCAACGCCTCCTCCGAATCGCACCAATGTCAAAACATTTTTCAACACACATTCATCATCGCGGCGAATCGAAGTTAAACCCCCAGTCGAACTGTCGTTACCGGCAGGGTACTTAAGAGCAAAACCACCCGTGATTTTTGCAGTGAATCGTTCAGCGAGCGAGGCAAATGAACAACCATCAAGTTGGATTTTGGAATTACCGGGTTTCAGTAATGCGACGGTTGATTTTGGCAGTGTGGAAGCGAAAGAGTTGTTTCATAAAGATCCGCCGCTCTGCTCCAACTTGCTTTTGCAAAATGAGTTTTTCAAAGTTCAAATCGACGAAAAGTCCGGCGGTATTCGCAGTATTAAACAGCACAATCGTAAAATCAATTTAGTGGGGCAACAGCTTGCCATCCGTTTGCCTAAGAATCATCCCAGTAAAATGCTGTACGGAAGCATGATCGCAGACTCGATCGACGTAGTTGAAAGTCAAATTTTAAGTGCAGCGGTTAAATCGACAGGTCGAATCGTCGCTGGCGATTTGGAACTGGCACGATTTGATCAAACCATTCGAATCGTGCGAGGCATTAGTCGAGTTGAAATCAAGGTAAACTTGCAGCCGATCGAACCGCTAACTGCTAGTCGCGACCACTATATATGCTCTCGGTTGGCTTGGAAGTCCGAGGGGGCTCGACTAATGGCCAACGTGATGGATTCTTGCGAACAAGTTGCCAGTCAATGGTTTCATGCGACCAAATTCGTCACGATCAAAGACGCGAATTCACCATCGGTCAGCCTGTTGTCTGGCGGATTGCCTTTCCATCGTCGCCCCAGCCGTAGGATGCTCGACAGTGTGTTGATGATATCCAATGAATCGCAAACTCATTTTTCATTTGCAATCGATATCGACCAAGCCTACCCTGCGGCGGCGGCAGCTTCTCGCTTAACACCGATTATACAGTGCTTGGCTAGCAAGATCCAAACACCCCAAGTTGCTTCCGCTATAGAAGATGCGACGCAATTGCAAGCTGGCTGGTTGTTTCATTTGAATCGCAAGAATATCCTTGTGACATCCGCAACGCCGATGTTTAATGAAGTTGGAAAGTGCAACGGAGTTTCGGTGCGGTTAAAAGAGACCGAAGCGCGGGCTGCCCAACTGACCATCTCATCTTTTAAAACATTGAAAGCGGCTAACATCGTAAAGTTAAACGGCGAAGTGTTTTCAACGTTGCCTTTGGACGAAGCGGATAATCGAAAAGTTTCGCTCTCCATTGACCCGCTGGCATTCCTGCAAATCAACTTATATTTTCAAACATGATTGTCACGATCGATGGACCTGCCGGTGCCGGCAAGAGCACCGTTACTCAAATGTTAGCGCAAGAGCTTGGTTTCCAATGCCTTGACACTGGCGCGATGTATCGAGCGGTCACATGGAAAGCAGTTCAAGATGGCATTGATTTAGAGAACGAAACCGCGCTGCAAACAGTCGCGGCAAATCTTGTTTTGACGTTTGACTTAGACCGAGTGTTAATAGGCGACCGGGACGTTACGAAAGAGATACGCACACCAGAAATAACTCGACTGGTGTCTAAGGTTGCGGATGCGGTTTCTGTACGTCGTCAATTGGTTGGCCTCCAACGGCGAATCGCCAGCAGCGGCGATTTTATTTGCGAAGGACGCGATCAGGGCACGGTTGCTTTTCCAGACGCGTTTTTCAAAGTCTTTTTGACCGCTTCCGCAAACTCTCGCGCACTGCGGCGCTCCGAGCAATTGCGAGTTGCAGGGCACTTTGTCGATTTTGATCAAATTGTACGCGAACAACAGATTCGTGATGCGCAGGATCAAAGTCGACAGGTTGGCCGTTTGCAAAAAGCCGACGACGCAATTGAAGTTAATACAGATCACCTAACGATTGAAGAAGTCGTTGTTAAGCTTGCCAAATTAATCCGCCAACGCTTAAATCAACCAGATTCGCTACAAAGCTAGGTATCTTAAAAACGAACTCGTTAGCCTATGCCTGGTGTGTCTTGGCTTGGGTCAAACCGTTCAAATCTTGTTGTGATCGCCGAAACGAAAAACCATGCTAGAGAGAGCGTGAATCCCCACAGACCGAGTGTGAAACAGGTAGTCGAAACCAAATTACTCCACGCGAAGTAGTTGTGCATTTTGACGATAATTGTTACCCACAGAAGCGACAGTCCTAGTCCTACCCCAAAGAACAGTCCCTTCGCTGTGAAGGTCAAGATCGTTCGTAAGAATACATCAAAGCCTTCTTTGTTTCGTTGGTAAGGGGCAACCATGAAGATGTAATTTTCTGCCGAAAAGATCAGAACATTAACTGGTACTAACAACACGCCAGCAAGAATCGCCTGCCAAAGAATGACTTTGCCGCTGAGGACAGCAACGGCTAAGACAGTCGTTTGAAATAGACAGCACATCAAAACTGGAACAGCTAATTGGCCAATCGTCATTACCAGCGGGCTAATTGGAAGTGATTTCAAAACCGACATTCGATTGATGTCTCGACGATAATCCAAAATCAATGCCGATGGCAACAACAGGAACGAGTAAAAGATCATGCTGGCGACCAAGTTCAGCAACATCATTCCTGCTTGTTGATTAGCCAATAGCGGCAAGCAGCTTAACAATACGGGCACTGAGAGACTAAAAATAACAGTGCCGCGGTAATTGTTCACGCCTAACAATTGACGCCAAAGTAGGCTGCCAGCTCCGCCTAGCCTTGCCGGGACTCTAATTTGTCGTTTGTGTTGCTTTGCTCCGGTAACGGTGTCACTTGCTTTTTTGGCGATTGCGAATTTAAGGTTGGCGGCTTCTTTTCGGCGGCGGCGTTGTTGCATCCAGTTATCCAAACAATAAACCGACGCTACCGCCAAGCCGTTTAAAACAACCGCCAAAAACATGTTTTGGAAAAGCTCTAAATTGGTCGCTGGCGACAAAGTGAATCTTGAAAATACAGCAAACGGAGCGATCAGGCATTGCCCAATTTGAGTTTGTGCCAATGAAGTCACTTCTGCGATGAAGTTTTTGAAAAACAATAACGCGCCAGGGGACGATAAATCGCTGTTTGCCGTTTGAGCTAACAAGCAATTCGAAATCGCGTACAGAAAACAACCGCCAACGCTGGCTAACACACACAGTTGACAGAACCGACGCCCGGTTTTACCTAATCCATAGAAAAACAATTCGAACAAAACCCGAACTAAGTCAACAAATGCCAATCCCAGCAACATACCAAAGAACCCGGCATACCATACACGAATGTCGGGGCTCATGATTACCGAAAAGCAAATTGCTTTGGCCAATGCAGCGGTGGCGACCGAAGTCAACCGATAGGTAATTTGCTGTGTCCGCGTTACCGGCGCTGCGATAACAAATTCCTTTTCCGCTGGCGTCCATTCGAATGGCTCGACGACTTTTCGAGTTGAAATTTTGATCAAATGCCAAGCCGAGTAGGTAAACAAACCCAGCGGTAACCAGAGAGCAATTTTCGCTGGATCGGCTGCTTCGCGAAACAAGATTCCCAAGGTTGTTTGCGACAGCCACATCAGGCCCAGTAAAACGGCAACGATCGATAGAACCTTTTTCCGCGGATTTCTAAATGAGGCGAACAAACGGTTAATTTTGGCCGTCGTTTGAAAACGCAATAGTTGTTGTAACGCCGAATGCCGGAACAATTCTAGCGGTTGAGAAGCTGCATGCATGTTCGTTTACTCCGCCGCAGTCACGGATCGAGCGGAGGACTGATGGTTGACGGATTCTACTGACAGTCCTAACTCGGTGTCGACAACGTTTTGAGTGTCGTCCAGCGCAGAAAAGAATGCTTGTTCCAGTGAACCGCTGTCTTGGTTTTGCCCATCGGAAAATTGTTCCTGAAGCGTATTCAGATCGCCTAGAAATTTTTCTTTGCCGCAATCTAAAACCAATACATGTGAACAAATATCTTCGACCATCGCTAACAAGTGCGAACTGATGATTACGGCAGCGCCTCGTTCGGCTTGCTCTTTGATCGATTGCTTTAGCACTCGAATTCCTTGCGGGTCCAAACCCGTCATCGGCTCATCCAATAACAGCGCTTTTGGTTGCTGCAAATAGGCACAGCAGATGGCCAGTTTTTGTCTCATTCCTCGCGACAAAGAAGACGCAGCGTTATGCCGCTTCGGCTCCAATTCGAACATTTCCAGCAATCGAGTAATCTCGTCTGCTGGTTCAGAAATTTTATAAACGCTTGCTTGAAACCGAAGGTGTTGTTCAACGGTCAAGTCTTCAAAGAGCTGAGGATCATCTGGGACGTAAGCCGTCCGCTGCTTCAACTGGATAGGATTTGTTTCGATAGAATATCCATCAACTTCGATCATGCCTTGTGATGGTGGAATAATGCCATTGATAGAACGTAGAGTCGTTGTCTTACCAGCACCGTTTCTACCTACCAAACCCAGTACTTGGCCTGGGGCAATGGTGAACGAAAGATTGTCTACGGCTAGAAACTGATCGTAGCACTTCGAAAAGCCGACAACATTAATCACTGTAAAACATCCTGATGGCTGAGCTGTTAAAAAATCTTCGAAAGAGCGCGAATTGCGATTAGGAAGAACGTCTTGGAAATATAGGTGATCGTTAGGGGGTGCAGCGAAGAAGCGTTTTATTGACTTCTAAGTTGGTTTGCAAAAGTCGCACGGTAACGATAAAACGGCTTTTGACCGACTATGCTGGGCCAACACGTATTTTTGGAGCTCGGTTTTATTGCGTCAGTCGTTGCATTCAGAACTTAACTAGGTCGGCGATACATGTCGTATTTGATTGGAACCGATGAAGCAGGCTACGGACCGAATCTTGGCCCGTTGACCGTTACCGGCACCCTATGGAAGAACCTCGGCAATCAAGCTTGTCTTTATGATGCGCTCGACGATGTGATCAAGCCGGCACCAGGTCGCAAGTCCGACAATCGTTTGGTGGTCGCAGATAGTAAAGTGATTTACAAATCGACTGGCAGCATCAAAAAACTCGAATCCACCGTGCTTAGTTTTTTAACTGCCGCAAGCAGTTTCGTCCAAAAAAAAGCAAAGGTCGATGTCGCCGACATTCCACAGAATGTTGAGAGCCTTGTTCAATTGGCTTGCCCAAGCAGCGATTGGCAATCGATAAATACACTGTCAGCTTATGACTTTTCGTTGTTGCAATTACCGTTAAAAGCTAGCCCGAGCGAAGTGGTTGAAAATGCAAATCGGTTACTGCAATCGCTGGCTGATGCCCAAGTCGAATTATTGTCGGTTCATTGTCAGCCCGTTTTCCCAACAGATTTTAACGCCGGCCTGAAAAGTGCTGGCAATAAAGCGACACTACTGTCAAATCAAACCCTAAAGATCGTGGCAAGTCTGAAAGCGATGACCGACGACGATTTGGAGATTGTCTGTGACAAGCACGGCGGTCGCAGCAAGTATGTGAGTCTAATCGAGACGCACCTAACCGATCAGGCAATTTGCACCGGCGCAGAATCCAAACAGTGCAGTGATTACTCGTTTAGCGACCACCAGCGGGATGTAGTGGTTAGATTTCAGGCTGGCGGCGAGTCTTACATGCCAACCGCCCTCGCTTCGATGGTTTCGAAGTACATGAGAGAAGTGTTTATGAAAGCTTGGAATCAGTTTTGGGTTGGGCGAATCCCTGATCTCAAACCGACCAAGGGTTATCCGGTTGATGCAAAACGATTCAAAACAGAAATCAACGAACTACAAACACAACTAGAAATCGCCGACGTGGATATTTGGCGGCAAAAGTAGAGGTGCAGCGATTAGGTTGTTAAGATTGCTTAGGGAAATCATCCGGGGCAATGAAGTACGGACAATCGAAACCATTGACGCGTACTAATTGACAACGACTAACGGGGTCACTCGGTTGCCATTTTTCCAAAGGCAACTCCTTTAAAAACTCAAACGGCACTGGCCAAAGATACTTGGGCACCAATTCAAATTGACTCTCGCGTGGAAAGTAATCGGTCAACGCAGATTGATGCAACCATTTTCCTCGGCGGCAGTCCGGATTGCAAAACGGAGGCAAACTTGGTTCGACTTGGTCAATGTGATCAAACATGCAACCGTAGATCAACTGCTTCACGGTGATGGCAGCATTACGGTACTCGGGCTTTAGACGATCTTTGTAACGCCTGGTCAAAGTCAACTGATGCGACATTAACCGTTCGATCTTTCGATTGTAATTATCACGAGAATCTGGCCCTGGATAGACAATGCCGTCTTTAGTTTTCACGGCCAGATAAAACTTAACTGCGAGTTCAAGGTGTGTTAGCAAGCCATCAGGTTGGCGAATTAGAAAATCCAGCTCACCTACCGTCGAGTGCTTACTTTCTTGAACTTGAAGATTCTTTTCGATCAGTTCTACGTTTGGCGATGACGCCAACAAACTTGCAAGTGCGTCTTCGTATAGGTGCCCCAGCTTCTGATCAAAGTCAAGTTCAATGGAATCAACTGATGAGCTCAGTAATTCGCGGTCGAACTGAGCCGCCTCGGGAAGATCGCCCACCAACAGCGGACTAATTGACAAACTCCGAATCAGTGCGTCTGCAGCCGTCATGTTTTACTGATCGCGAAGTGCTTTGAAATATTGCTCAGCATGTTCACGATGCTTTCTGGAGAGTTTTTGGTTTTCCGTTGGGTCAGTGTCGACCGACTCCGTTGCTTGAATTAGTTCAGCGACTTCAGCAGTCGTACGACCGGAAATATTATCTCCATCGGCGTTGCCAGTTACAACTTTCTCACCCCTACCAACCTTGCCTCGCACGCCCGACTTGAAACCGCTCGTTTCATCTTCCTCGAACGGTCGAGCCCCCAAGCCTTGGCCGGCACCGCCATTTCCATCCCCTTTACCTTCACCTTGGCCGCGACCGCGACCTTGACCTTGACCTTGTCAGCCACCGCCGCCCTGTCAGCCTTCGCCACAATCACAGTCATTTTCGTTGGGGTTTTTGAGATCGTCGATCATGTCTTCCAAATCTTGGAGATTCTGCATGTCTTGCATTTGCTGCTTCAGATCCTCAAGGTCTTCGCCCATCCCTTCCATTGCTTCGGCAGCTTCTTGCATCGCCTTCTTCATCTGATCGGGGTCACCGTTTTGTATCGCTTCGGCTGCGTCTTGTAGTTGCTTTGCGATGTTGTCAAGATTCTGTTGTTGCTTGTTGTTTTGTTCGACGGCATCTTTTTGTTGTTGCAGTTTCGCTGCTTTGTCTAAGTCACCTTCTTTGGTAGCCTTGTCAATTTGTTTCTGCAAGTCGTCGATTTTTTGTTGCCGTTGTTCAGCCGCCTGTTTCATTTGGTTGGCTAGATCTTTCAGTTGATTCGCAACTTGTTTTGCTTCGGCTTTGGATAGCTTGCCTTCCTTAAGCTTTTTCGCCAAATTCTTGATAGCCTTGTCCGCGTCATCAAACTTTCCGTCAGCCAATGCATCAGCGATTTTCTTGGCGACTCCTTTGCCAGTATCTTTAAGCTTGTTTAAATTGTCCCGGAAGCTCTTTCTGTCTCCGATCGATTTTTGTCGCTCTTCGATTTCCTTTTTGATATCGTTAATTTTGACCAACGCTTGCTTGCGATTTTGGAGGTTGTCGCTGTTTAGTTTGTCAAATTTCTCTGCGATCGCTTTAACGTCTTCACTGGCATCGGCGAGCCCTTTGGCTTCAATTTGCTTTCGAGCCTGTTCAATTTTTTTCTTAAAAGCGTCGACTTTCAGTTTTACCTTTTCTTTGTCCAAGGCTTCTTTTGAATTCGACGCGTTTGCTTTTAACTGAGCGTCTGGCAAGAACAGCAACAATCCGATGATCGCGAGCGGGACTAAAGGTAACAACCCGCTCCAGCGTGGTCGCAATTCAAATTTCTCTGAAACCTCGATCGTTTCAACGCGATTCACTGCATCCTTGATCAAGGCCTGTCCGACTTGTCCTTCAGCAACTTCTGGAGGGATAGCGAGGGCACTGGACACTCGTTCTTTTAAACCAAAACGGTGATCAACTTCACTGGCAACCGCCAACCGCGAGCTCAATCGCCGATAGGTGACAATCGCCGTAACGAAAAATCCGATCACGATCGCGCCCAAGGTCCAAGAGTAAAACCAAGCGTCTCGATGATCGTCCGACTGTAGAAATTCGAGGTGCCAGATTTTTGGAATCGCAACGCCGATCGCAGCGATCAGCAGGCTGATAAAAGCCGCCCAAGTAAGGACCGAAAAGAATTGACCGACCGCCATGCGACGCCGTGCGATTGAAACTGCCTTGTTAAGTTCGTTCATCGAAAGCTCCAGTGCCAACGGTCATTCGGGAAATCCGCTAATCATCGTGATTTGCAAGCGATATCACTGTTTTATTAGCTTATCAAATAATACGCCGGGTCTATACAATGAATTTGTCACCAAGCGGCATTCGGGGAAGTTTGTACTGTGGTTCGGCGGGAAAATCGCTTTATTTCCACTTTAAAACGCTTTTGAGTGGGCTTTGACCAACTTAACGGTAGATTTGGCGTTTTACGCTGTTTATTTAACGTAGAATTTTCGGTTGTAAGGTTGAGAAGACGATTTCTAGGACTTTCATCTACCGCAAGCCCGATATAGCTCTTGTCGATTTACGAGAAACCAATCTAGATGGTATATTCCGGTTTTTAACATCCTGCCTGTTCCACGCATGTCTCAAACGTTGACAAAATCTGAAACGCAACCGACCCCCGAGCCTACTCATGGGCTTCCTTCACCGCGCGATTTCCCACAAGCGGATGTAGTGATCTTCGACGGCAATTGCAATTTTTGCATCGGTCAAGTGAAGAACTTACGTCGCTTTGATGGTAAAAATCGCATTTCGTTTATTTCGTTGCACGATAGTTTTGTGACCGAAAACTTTCCAGACCTGACTTACGACCAAATGATGTCTCAGATTTATTTGGTTCCTGCGAGTGGTGGGAGCGAACATCAGTACAGCGATTCGCGTCATGGTGGTGCTGCTGCTATCGCATACCTGACACGTCGCTTGCCGCTGTTGTGGATCTTTGCTCCGCTGTTGAACTTTCCGTTTTCGATGCCGATTTGGCAATCGGGATACGGGATTGTTGCTCGACGACGTTATAAGATCGCGGGAAAACGGGGAGTCGAATGCGATGAAAATGGCAGTTGTGAATTGCATTTCGGAAACAAAAAGTAATAACAAGCCGCCGTGTCGCTTTCTCTAGACGAACTTATTAAAAAAGTCCCGGATGCGATGCTGCGCGATCAGCATCGTTTGCGCCAGCAACTGCAACGATTAAAGGCCGATGCAAAAAAAGCGAAAGCCGCTTCGCCCAGGTCAATCAAATTGGGAAACAGCCTGTCGCCCAGCTCCCCTACCCCGGCCAAAGAAGATTCACGTTTAACTCAATTAGCTGAACGATTGGAGGCATCCGTTCAGTTACGACAAAAACGAACCGACGCATTCCCGACGGTTGCCGTCGATGAAACGCTGCCGATTTTCGAACGACAATCCGAGATCATCGAAACGATTCGAAACAACCAAGTCGTCGTAATCAGTGGTGAAACCGGTAGCGGTAAATCAACGCAACTGCCGCTGATGGCAATGCTGGCTGGCTATGGAATTGGAGGAATGATCGGCCACACGCAGCCGAGACGAATCGCGGCTCGTGGAGTCGCTGCCCGAATCGCTCAGCAAATGAACTCAAGTGTCGGCAAAGAAATTGGCTTTAAAATTCGGTTTGACGACAAAACCAGCAGCGATAGCTACGTCAAGTTGATGACCGACGGAATCTTATTAGCGGAAACTCAAACCGACCGTTTTCTAGACCAATACGAATTGATCATCGTTGACGAGGCTCATGAACGCTCGTTGAATATCGATTTTTTGCTGGGCTACTTAAAACGCATTCTAACAAAACGCAAAAATTTTCGATTGATAATTACCTCCGCCACGATCGACACGGAGCGATTCGCATCGCACTTCACAACCGACCCAGAAAACCCTGTTCCAGTCATCAACGTTGAAGGCCGAACCTATCCAGTTGAAACTCGTTACCAACCACCCGAACTATTAGCCGACGGCACGACCGCAGATCCCGAAGAACATTTGGTAAACGTGTGTCGCGAATTAGCGAACATCGACGATGGCGACATGCTAGTGTTTCTGCCGACCGAAGCAGACATCCGACGGGCAACCGACGCACTCGGCGCCGCTCGACTTCCAGGTCGCACGACCGATGTCTTACCGTTGTACGCGCGGCTATCAACTGACAAGCAAAATCAAATCTTCCAACCCGGAAAGGCGCGACGGATCGTTCTTGCGACCAACGTTGCCGAATCTTCCATCACCGTTCCTCGAATTCGCTACGTCGTCGACACCGGCACCGCTCGGATCAGCCATTATTCAGCTCGCAGCAAAGTCCAGCGACTACCGATTCAACCGATCTCTCAAGCCAGCGCCAACCAACGCAGCGGACGTTGCGGACGAATCGGCCCCGGTATTTGTGTCCGTCTGTTCGCCGAAGACGATTTTGAGTCGCGGCCAAAATTCACCGTGCCCGAAATTCGGCGAACTAATCTTGCTTCGGTGATCCTACAAACCTTATCGCTCAAACTCGGTGCGATTGACGAATTCCCGTTCATCGATCCGCCTCGGCCTGAAGCAATCAGAGACGGGTTTAAGACCCTGCACGAAATCGGCGCCGTCGACGAACGAAGACAGTTAACCCAGCTGGGTCGCAAACTTTCCAAAATGCCTGTTGACCCACGAGTTGGGCGAATGGTGTTTGCGGCCGATAGCGAAAATTGCTTGAGCGAGATTTTGATCATTGCGGCGGCACTTGAAATACAAGATCCACGCGTTCGTCCGCCAGAAAAACGCCAAGCGGCCGATGCGGCTCATGAAAAGTTCAGACACGAAACCTCCGATTTCATGTCGCTGTTGAAACTATGGGATTTTTACCACGATCGTAAAGCAGCGTTATCGGCCAGTAAGCTTCGTAGAGCTTGTCAGCAGAACTTTCTGTCGTTTCCTTTAATGCGGCAATGGGTTGACATTCATCGACAACTCAAATCAATGGCACGCGACCAGCGGCTGAAAACGCATTCTCGCCGGGACGACTACGACTCCATCCACCGCAGTCTGTTAACAGGATTGCTTTCAGGCGTAGCATTATTAACCGAAAAACGTGAATACACTGGCGCTGGCAACATCAAATTTAACCTGTGGCCTGGGTCAGGAATCTTTGAATCGAAACCGCAATGGATCGTTGCTGCTGAAATTGTCGAAACTAGCCGTCGCTACGGTCGCACGGTGGCTAAGATCGATGTGAGTTGGATTGAGCGACTTGCATCGCACCTAACGAAACATCGTTACGTTGATCCGCATTGGAGTAAGAAACAACAAACAGTGATGGCGTCTGAACATGTGACATTGTTCGGGATTCCGATTGTCGCAGGTCGCAAAACCGGCTACGGAAAAATTGATGCCGAAGTAAGCCGGAACTTGATGATCGATCCTGGCTTAGTCGAAAACCAATTCGAAGGAACCTTTGATTTCCTAACTCATAATCGATGGTTACTTGAACAAATTAAAACCGAAGCCGACAAAACGCGTGACCGAGATTTGATTGTCGATCGCTACGACATCGAGGCGTTTTATCAAAAACAATTGCCTGCTAACGTTTTTAGCAATTCAACACTGACCAAGGCCCTTCGTGAAAACCCGGAACTCGATGCTCAGCTACGCATGACGCGAACGGATTTGTTGCCAGCGAATGAGATCAGCGACATCGAAGAGCAATTCCCTAGCGAAGTAAAAATCGGGTCGATGCAGATCCCGATCAAATATCAGTTTTCGCCAGGATCGGCCGACGATGGCGCGACGGTTAGGATTCCAATCGAAGGCGTCGGGCAACTGGACGACATTCAAACCGGCTGGTTGATTCCTGGAATGTTGGAACCGCGTATCGTGGCATTGATTCGTAGCTTGCCAAAAACAATTCGTCGTAACTTAGTCCCTGCCCCAGACACCGCCAAGGTAGTCGCGAATAGTATTGAATTTGGTAAAGGTCGCTTCATCGAAGCGGTCGCCAAAGAGCTAACTAGGATCGGAGGCGTACCGATCCTAGAAACGATGTTCAAAACCGAAAAAGTTGACAAACACTTGCAGGTAAACTTAGAAGTCGTCGATGAAGCTGGCGAACTATTGGCTCAAGGGCGATCGGTGGGCGAGTTGCGACAGCAGTTGGGTGCGGAACATGCGTCGAACATTGTCGAAGTCGAAGACGAAACGTGGAACCAAAGTTCTCTTCGAGACTGGACATGGGACGACTTTCCACGTGAGATCATGATCACTCGTGGTGGTACGCAACTTGGCGCCTACCCTACTCTGGTTGACGATGGCGATTCGGTTTCGCTTCGTCTGTCTGATTCGCCCAACGCCAGCGACATGATTACCCGACAAGGCCTCGTTCGGTTGCTGCAAATCAAAAACCGGAAGTCCCTTAAGTCTCAAGTCAACTGGTTGCCGGATCTGGACCGCAGTATGTTAACGTTGGGCCGAATGGTCAGCGCCGGTGATTTGAAACAACACCTAGCTGATTTGATTGCCAGAATCGCCTTCGTCGACCGTCAAAAGATTCCCCGAACTAAAGAACAGCTTGAAGTGTTACAGGCCAACGCGGTCGAGCGAATCAGCGTAGCGACGCAGGAGGTTGCGAAGTGGTTGCCAAAGTTAGCCGCAGCCGTTCATGCGGTTGAACTGCAAATGGAAACCATGCCAGCAAGGTTTGGGTCAGCCAAAGGCGATATTCGCGCGCAGGTTGATGGGCTAAAAGAAAACGGCTTTTTAGCTCGAACACCGTGGCAATGGCTCCAGCATTACCCTCGTTACTTTGAAGCAATCGAGTATCGAATTAGCAAATTGGATTCGACAGCGGCGGATAAAGAAAAAGACCTTCGAGAGTCGGTAAATTCATTTTGGCAACAGTTTGTCGACATGCGAGAATTCCATCGCGTGCAAGCGATCGTTGATGCTGAAATGGAACAGTACCGCTGGATGATCGAAGAATACCGGGTAAGCGTGTTTGCTCAACAGTTGGGCACCTGCATTAAAGTGTCGCCAACTCGGCTAGAAAAACAGTGGGCGAAAATTCGAAAAACGTAGCCTGTGCAGTCAGAACTTATCTTCTACTTTCCTTAACCACTGCAACGTCCTTTAAGTCAAATGGAACGGTAATCTCTTCCAAGTCAGTCGCAATATGAAACTCAAGCATTATGTTTTCAGGAATTGGTTTTTCTGCATCGAATTGAAAGCTGTAGTTTTTTGACCGTCCAGCGCCTGACCAGCCAGTGCCAAACAGTTCACTCGGCTTTTTCCCTTGAGCATCTAGCAATTTGACATTGTAAACAGAATCCAAATCGCCATTCAGCTGAACATTGATCGTGCCTTCGTCCAGTTCGATGTCACCAGATATTCCCAACTTTTTCAGCTTGACATTTTCAATTTTGCTCCCAGCTTTGGCTGGAATTTTAACAGTGTCGCGCTCACCGCCGGTTCGAATTTTGAATTCGCCTTGGATGCTGGTAAACTTTTTAAGCTTAGTTTTCGGGTGTGGAAAAACGAGCTTTACCCGGACACCGTCTTTCGGGTGGTCGTTGAAGAAATCATCGTCGCTGCGCTTAACCAATACGAACTCTTTTGACGGGTCACTCATCCAAAATTTGTCTTGACTCGATTCGATCGCTTTTCCATCGGCTTCAACCTTATTGAGTTTCAGCATTCCAAAGAAAACAGCGTTGCGAGCTTTCTCCCCTTTTGCCTCGACGAACAATTCGAGATCCAACGGATCTTCTTTGCCGTCGGTAAATGAAGGGAATTTTGACCATTGAGTTCGCCCAGCAACTTTCAAATTCGACATGCTGTCGGCCATTGATTTGGTGGCAGTTTGATCTTCGTCTTTCGAGTTCAAATTTTTCAGAAATTTACGATCATCATCGCTTAGTTTTTCGAGCGGAACCATGATCGTCTTACCGTTGTCGCTACGTTTGATTTTGACTTTTCCGTCTTGCTGGCCGAGCAACGCTCCTGTGACATTAAATTTTCCGTTGGAACTGGTCCACTGTCTTTCCTGAGCGTCTGCTTCGAAAGCGACAAAGGTTACAAGACACGCCGCCAAGCAAATGCTAATTGATTTATGAAAGATCATCAGTGCATCGATCCTAGTTAGAGACTTTTCAGGTTCAAACATTGATTATAGAGTTGAAATTCTGGCACCACAAGCAAATGCACCACGAGGAGCACAAAAACTCAATACGCCATACGCTCGACGCCCCAAACGTCCACTAGTAACAATTTATTCGACATGCACCCTCCGTTTTAGATCGATGGAAATTTCGGTGGAACAGCGGGAATGGCGGAAATGTTACTTCAGTCCCATGCCGGTGAAATTGAATTACTGCCGGCTTTACCAGAAGAAGGGTTTGGCGCTCGCGGCGGTTTTGAAGTTGATTTCGAGTGGGCAGAAGGTAAGCTAGTTACCGCAACACTTAAATCTCAATTGGGTAACGACTGCACGATTCGCTACGGTGATAAAACAGTTGTACTGCAAACCGAAACTGGACAAGCCTACAAAATGGATAAATTAACCGAAACTTCGACCGACATCAAAGAGATCGTACCTGACAAGAAGGTTGTCTACAAAACAATTGACGATATCGAACTTATTCTGCAAGTGTTTCAGCCAGACGGCCACAAGGCAACCAACAACTCGCCCGCGGTTATTTTTTTCTTTGGTGGCGGTTGGTCGAGAGGACTGCCTAGACAGTTTCACGAACAATCTCGCTTTTTATCAGAACGAGGAGTCGTGTGCTTTTGTGCTAACTACCGCGTCAGGTTGCGGCACGATGTGACGGCGGTGGAATGCGTGGCTGATGCTAAGTCTGCAGTTCGTTGGGTGCGCCAACATGCCAAAGAGCTTGGGGTCAATGGCAACCAGATAGTTGCTGCCGGTGGTTCCACCGGCGGCCACATCGCAGCGTGCACCGGAATGACTGAAGGCCAAGATGAACCGACAGAAGACAACTCCGTCAGTTCAATCCCCAACGCAATGATTCTGTTCAATCCAGTGCTCGACACGTCTTCTGAAACAGGCTTCGCACCTAATCGTAATCGCTTCCCAGAAGGAGAAGAAAAACTCTTTTCTCCGAATCATCTAGTCCGAAAAGGAATTGTCCCGACCCTGCTGTTTCATGGAACAGCAGACGAAACGGTTCCTTTTGAAAAGGCCACTCAGTTTTCCGAATTGATGAAAGAAGCAGGCAACCGGTGCGACTTGCATTCGTTCGAGGGCAAAGGACATGGCTTCTTTAACGGCAAACACTTCCTCCCCAAAAAAGAAGACGTAGAGCCTTATCAAGTAACAATGAACAAAAGTTACGAATTCCTTGTTTCCTTGGGATTTCTCCAACCTACTAAGAGCGAAAAAGAATAGTGCTCGTTCGAATTTCGCGTGTCTTAATGATTACATTCGTTGGCTGGCATAGCCTGTGACGAGCGCGAGTGAAGTCAAAAACAGCAGTAACATTTGCTGCTGCTAGACACACTTTTAGGACTAAAGTTCAGTTGGTACTTCGCGACCGTAGCGCGTACCAACACTGGACCAGACCGACATTTCAATCGAATCGGAAATGAACTGCACATGCCCATCAGCAAAGCCGATGTTGACGCCGCTTACATGGCGACTACCAAATGAAAGCTCTTTCTCATCGATCGTCGTTCGATCTCCCATCATCAGTGAATTGATTGGGCAAGCAGTTGAACCAAGACACTCAGAATTATCAGTTGTAAATTCCATTTGAGCGTTAACGGCCGCCATTGTCTCTAATTCTCGAGAGCCGATGTACCAGTGATCGACCTTTTGAGCATCGCCGGTAAAATCAGTCCCTGTCACATCTTGATCTGGCAATGCCTCGCCCACCGCCATGGTGTTCGAAGCTCCGTCAAAAATTGATGCCATCGGTGATTCACTGTTCACATAAAAAACCCCGTCCGAAGCCTCAAAAGCTCCGAACGCATCCATGCCCGCCCAAGGGAATGCGCCCGACTCCCGGTTTAGCAATCCGCTTGAGCATGCAAGGTAACAACTTGGTGATCGATCAACACCGAGAAGCGGGTCGAGCTGTTTGGCTGGTACACCTGCCGATGGGCAAACCATAAACGGCAGACTTACGCTCAACGTGGCAATATTGTCCGCGTTGCTTGGCGAAACGTCTTCGAAACCAGTGTCAAAGTCGATTGATTCGAACAAATTTTGTTGTTCGATAAAAGGCAATATGAACGCCGACCACATCGCGTGACTAGGAATACTAACACCAGGTGGAAACTTTTGATTAGCGCTTTCATAGTTCAGCATTGATAACGAAAGTTGCCTCACGTTGTTAGCACACTGAATCCGTCGAGCTGCTTCACGTACAGCTTGTACCGCCGGTAACAACATCGCGATCAAAATACCGATGATTGCGATCACCACTAGCAGCTCCACAAGTGTAAACGCCGATCTCGATGATTTGGAAAAACAATCCACGTCAACCTCTTTGATTGATGTATCTTTTGGTTGATCAGTAAACCAACACACTGGAACAGTATCCGCCTTGCGAATAATTTTTGCTTCTTCGGCCTGCCTAGGTGATCTGTATTTCTTGCGAATGGATCAATTCATTAAAAGCTCTCGATACCCAGCCATCAGTAAGTGCTTTTTGAAAATCTTGCAAGAGTATGTACTTAGCTGCTTGCCGAACGAGCTTGTAATTCGATTGGCTCTAATCGTTACCCTGCCCCGGTAAAAACTTAACTATATCGCCCCTATGGTATCTTTCTTAGGGTAAAAAGTTTAAAATTTTGGCTGAGGTCAAAACAAACTGCTACCAATAGCCCAAAAACACCTCCGTTAAGCCAACTCCCAAACCCGACTATGCTGCCGCAGCAAAGCAATCCAATCGACAGTGCTAACAATCGAAGCGGCTCACATGCTACCGCCGGTTCCAAGGCTGAAGGTTCGCCCGAGAGTCGATTAACACTTTTTCATCTGTTCACAACCAAACCACAGGTGCTAATTTTTGTAAGTGCGATCGTGGGAGTTTTCGTTTCGATTCTTATGACGCCTAGCACTTGGCCATCATCTGCTGAAAACTCAACGGCAATAATTGTTAGCTCTACCGAAAGCACAGCTCCCGCGATTCGCTTGGCATCTCTTTCGGCAGTTGAAGATCCTAAAACCGGGACTGCTCAGCCTTCATCTGCTACCACAGCGAATTTAGCCAAACGAGAGATGACACGAGAAGAAGCCGAAGCGTTTTTAACGGGCTCCGATGTTTCTATCAAAGGAACCACTGTCAAACCTATTCGCTTGATCGACCATTTCCCCAATGCGGCCAAATCTGGGTGTATGAAATGTCATTCTGAAATGGCACCGATCCGTGAGATCGGATCAGAGATGCTTAATCAGATCATGGCCAAAGGTGAATCGCTGGGGGATCCGGCCGGTTGCATTGTTTGTCACAACGGCGATCCGACTGAAGTCGACGATGCGGAAATTGCGCACGGCAAAAACCAAAAAGCCACATTCTATCCCGATCCGGGCAGCCCGTGGATTAACGAGCATACTTGCGGTCAATGTCATGAAGAACAAGTTCGCGTGCAATGGAATTCGTTGATGATGACCGAAGCTGGAAAAATCCAAGGCGTATGTTGGTCTTTCGGATCATTGACCGGCTACGAACATCGTTACGGGAATTACGCAACTGAGAATCCGAAGAACCCCAAAGATCGTTTGGGTACCGACACGTATCGGAAATACATGCAGCGACTAACGACCTTGGAACCCGACGTGTTTGTACAACGTCACCTTCCGCTACCGGAGGCACTGAAAAAAGACGAACTGCACAAACTAAAAGAAGACCCTACCCTCGCCGCATTCACCTACATTCGCCAAGAATGCCAGCGCTGCCATCACGCGGTCAAAGGTCGGCAAAAACGAGGCGACTATCGCGGCATGGGCTGTTCTTCTTGTCATATCCCTTACGGAAACGAAGGGCTTTACGAAGGTGACGATCCCTCGATTCCAAAAGATGAAATCGGTCATCTACTGGTTCACTCAATTCAAGGCACACGGGAAACCTCGGTTACGGTTAATGGCGTCACTTACCACGGCATGCCCGTCGAAACCTGCACTACCTGTCACGACCGAGGAAAACGGATCGGAGTGTCCTTCCAAGGCTTAATGGAAACGCCGTATCACTCGCCCTACGACGAAGACGGTTCCGATCAACCTGCCCTACACTCAAAACATTATCTCGCGATGGAGCAAGACATTCATTACCAAAAAGGAATGACTTGTCAGGACTGCCACACGTCCACGGACGTTCATGGCGACGGTTTCCTTGCGGCAGCTAACTTAGCATCAGTGCAAATTGAGTGCGCTGATTGCCACGGCACACCGAATCGGCACCCTTGGGATCTTCCACTTGGCTTTATGGACGAGTTCGCTGAATCGCCTGCCAATGGTGAAGCTCGCGGCGTTGCGACCGAACAGCTGCCACACACTTGGGCCGGAACTAAGTTTGACGCCAAAGACGGTTTCTTGCTAACCGCACGAGGCAATCCATACGAGAACGTGGTCCGCGATGGCGATGATGTGATTGTTCACACTGCGGCCGGCGCCGACATCCGCATGAAGACTCTCAAGACACTGATCGACGAAAAAGTTGTCAGCCAACGAGGAATGGTGGCGATGCAAGGCGTGGCTGCACATATCGAAAAAATGGAGTGCTATAGTTGTCACGCATCATGGACACCACAGTGTTACGGCTGTCACGTCAAAATTGACTACTCGCGCAAAGATGAATGCCCCGAAGTCAACAAGGACCAAGAAAACTTCGACTGGGTGGCTGCCGGAAGAAAACACGCCAACCCGGAACACGCTGCCGATCGCGGCGAGTCCAAGTACGACACGATCATTCCAGGGAAAATTACCGAACAACGCAGTTATCTTCGTTGGGAAGAGCCCATGTTAGGTATCAACGGCGAAGGTCGTGTCACGCCGTTGGCGCCTGGCTGCCAACCTTCGGTGACCATCATCGGCCCCGACGGCAAGCCGTTGATGTTAAACCATATTTTCAAAACACAAGCCGACGCTGAAGGCGGTGGCGCAGATGGGCAGCTCGCGATCGACATGAGCCCCACTCAGCCGCACACGATGACTAAAAATGCAAGAACCTGCGAATCATGTCACGCGTCTGGCAAAGCGTTGGGTTTGGGGATTGGTTCGACGCGTCCTTGGAACGAAGATCACATCGTGGACATCGAAACCGTGGATGGCACTATTTTGTCTAAGCACGCTCGACCTCAGATCAAAAAAGTGGACAACCTTGACCATGATTGGTCGCGAATCGTCGATGAAGAAGGAAAGCAACTGGCCACCGTCGGCCACCACTTTAAGCTCTCGCGGGCTTTCAACAAAGAAGAAATTGATCACATCAATCGAGAGGGAACTTGTTTAGCGTGTCATCAAGAAATCCCAGAAAATTCGTCGGCAATAAATCTATTGCACCATGTTGCCAAGTACACCGGCCAACTTCCGCACACCCAAGACCAGCACAACGATTTGATTCACAAGATCGTACTAATGTCCGCTTGGGTCCAAGTACTTAGCGTGGTGGGGATCGTCGGCATTACGATTTGGGGGTTCCGCTGGTTCCGACGCCGGCGAAAAATACCAACTGCCTAAAGAATCGATGTTTTTTTTGCAAAGTCGCCTTACACCCTGTGAAAATAACGCTACCCGCAGTGGATCCTCCAAAGCTGCCGACTGGTAGACAGAACCTGTTTTCTTGTTCGTGTTTCGAGCATTGAAGCAACTAGCAAATCGGGTAAACTGGAATTTTCCTTACTACCGCCCAATTTTCTGTGGAGCACAAAATGAAAGTTTTTCAGTTGACCAAGAGTATCGGCTCACTGCTGTTGCTATTTGCACTGGTTATTCAATTGGGCTGCAATTCGTCAGTGGAAGTTGCCAGTAGCAACGAATCCGATATCGACTCGGATCAGTCGGTGGTGATGGCACAGGCTCCTCATGCAGAGGCATCCGGCTACGAATTCGAAACGCCCGTTCGATTGATGGCAGGTGGCGAGTACGTTGCTGTTGAGTCACCAGGTTATGCTTGTCCAACCATGGCTGACGTCGATGGCGATGGAAAACTTGACTTGGTCGTTGGGCAATTCAATGGCGGCAAAATGCACTTTTGCAAAAACATTGCCGCAGATGCTGCTGCACCTGAGTTTGCAAAAGCAGAATGGATTAAATCGGGAAGCGATGCGGCTCAAGTTCCTGGCGTATGGTGATGTACAAGTTCGACTCCACAGTTTGTGGATTGGAACCAAGATGGAAAGCTTGACATTCTTTCTGGATGTTATTGGACCGATGGCGCCAAAGCAGGACAAATTCAAATCCTGATCGGAAAAGGTGGAAACGACTTTGAAGAATCCGTTTCACTGGAAAATATATTAGGCAAGCCGCTCGAAAATGTTGAAGTTTCAGAAGGCGTTCGGGCTGAAACGAAGGCGATCTGTACCCAGCAACATGCAGCGGACTATGACAACGATGGAGACCTTGATTTGATCGTTGGCTGCTTTTCTCAGCAGTTTTTCCTATATGAGAATAAAGCGAATGAAGAAAATGGAGCTCAATCTTTGGTTGAAAAACCGATTATGCTTTCGATCCAGTCGACGGCACACCATTCTGCTCCTCATTTGGCTGATTGGGATAACGATGGTGATCTCGATTTGTTGTCAGGCACCTCAAACGGTGGTGTTTTGATTTCGGAGAATACCGGAACTCCCGAAAATCCTGATTGGCAACCCTTCAAACAGCTCGTTCAATCAACAGCAGTTCGCCAGCAAAACGCGGCTAACGAGATTCAGATGGCGCAGTCAACGAGAGTTTGGGCGACCGACTGGAATGGAGATGGTCTACTTGATTTGCTTGTTGGCGATAGCACAACTTTGGTGTCCAAGGAAACGAAGCGCACTGGATTCGTTTGGTTGTTGATTCGGAAGCCTACAGCCGAGTCGATTGCATCGATCAAGGTTCCGAATTTTCGCTGAGTTTGGCATTCAATTGGATAGGCGTTTCGTCGTCACGGAAGTGGCTGCTTTCGCATCGTGGTTTCTTCTTAGTAAACCTTTGGTGTTGCGACTTTGTTGAACCCTAACTTTTAGCAAGCTTATTCTTCCAGCGACAAACTGATTACTGGCACCATTGCTTTCGGCTGCGAGTTTGGCAAATGAATGACAGTTGCTTTGGGTGTTTGCGATACTTTCAAAACGGCTTCTTTTTGCCCAAGTAAAACGGCGTTGTTGATTTTCGATTTTACATTTGGCAGAGTCAGTTGTTTACTGGGCCATTCGAACAGGTGAATAAAAATTTTGCCTTGTTTCGTCGTTGCTCGCCAAGGAAGCTTGTCGACGACTTTCTTTTTGCCATTTTGGTCTTTGATTTTTCGTCCGAGTTCGATTCCGAATGGCGTAGGGCCACAGCCATGAATAGCTTCGCCATTAATGTCCATCCAGTCGCCGATCGCGGCAAGCCGTTCCACACTAGGCTGTGGAATAACGCCATCGCCGGTCGGACCAACGTTCAATAATAAGTTTCCACCTTTACTGACAATATCGACCAAACTCTCGATCATGCTTTCCGAACTTTTCCAGTTCGTATCCGCTTTGTTGTAGCCCCAATGTTTGTTCATCGTGATACAGGATTCCCAAGGATCGTACGATCCGTCTGCCGGAATTTCTTGTTCGGAAACTTTGTAGTCTCCCAAATTATGACCAATGCGTTGATTGATGATGCACTTCGGCTGAAGTTCGCGAATCAATGCTCTTAGCTCCTGGCTCTCCTGTTTACTGATCAACCCATAAGTATCGAACCAAAGAATTCCAATCGGGCCATAATTAGTCAACAACTCACGAATCTGAGGTTTGACTTTACGTTTGAAGTAATTTGCAAAAACCTTCTCGCCTTCGTTGGGATAGTCGATCAAGTTACTTCGGAATCCGGCCTTATCCCCTCTGCCCGTCGGCACATCGGGATCTTCCCAATCGCGACCTAACGAATAGTAAACGCAAAACTGAAGGCCGTGCTTTTTGCAGGCGTCCGCTAGCTCCTTCAGCGGGTCTCGGCCAAACTTTGTCAAATCGGCGATGTCGTGTTTGCTACTAGCCGAATCGTAAATTGCAAAGCCGTCATGATGTTTGGATGTGATTACCAGATACTTCATTCCGGCATCTTTGGCGATCTTCACCCACCCGTTGGCATCAAACTGTTGTGGATTAAACTTCTTCGCAAAGTCGGTATACTCTGCCAAAGGAATTTTAGCCGTCAACTGCAACCACTCATGATGATTGGTCTCACCATTCCACTGGCCAGCTGCTTGGGAATATACTCCCCAATGAATGAACATTCCGAACTTGGCGTCTCGAAACCATTCCATTCGCGACTCTTGCGAAATCGGATTGTCGACTTCGGTGTCTTGCCCCCAAGAAACACTGGTCAAAGAAATTATTAGGAATGCAAAGCTGGCAATTCTTAACATGGCATAAACTCAGAATGTATGAATGGTTAAAAATGAATAACAGAAAATCGTAGGGCTATATGGTTGTGGCAATCCCAATATTTCCCTTTGTCGGTCGAAGATATGATTATACTCTTGTTCAATAGTATCGCCGAAGTGTTGTTTTCGACATCTTTTGTCCAGCGAAAGTGAATACCTTAGCACTTTCAGCGATTAACAAACGCGTAAATTTATGGCTGCAATCCTGTTTTATTTTCTCGCTTTCCTGTTTGTAACAGCGTTATTTGGTAGTTGGATTTCCAATCTGTTTGGCCTGCCTGGGAATTGGTTCATGGTGGCTTTGACTGGGTGTTGGTTCTACTTTACCGATGCCGCCAGCACCTGGCATATCGGTTTAGGTTTTATTTTTTTGCTTATCGTGTTAGCGGGTATCGGAGAGCTACTTGAGTTTGGCGCTTCGATATTGGGCAACAAAAAAGTCGGCGGCAGTCGCCGTGCCGGGTTCGGAGGGCTTGTGGGCTCACTTGTTGGCGGGATCGTTGGAATATTCGTCGGTATCCCTTTTCTCAATCCGCTCTTGGGAATGGTTGTTGGAACGGTTTTATTTGCGTGCCTAGGAGCTTTGGCCGGAGCCACCCTTGGTGAAAAATCCGATGGCGCAGAAATTGGTCAGAGCCTAAAAGTGGGCGGCGTGGCTGCAGCGAGTCGACTAGTTGGAACAATGGGAAAAGTCGCTTTCGGAGCCGCAATGCTGGTGCTGGCCATCTTGAACCTGTTCATTTAACAACGAACCGAGGCTACAAGTCTTCTCCAAATACTTTTTATGCCAAACGGCTCTCGTTATTAAACCCGTCAAAGTAAATTCCACTCGTTTTGGTGAAAGATACCTTTGGTTTATTCTAAGCCAACCAGATGGTGCATTTGTGCCTAACGGTGCCAGTCGTTCACATCGATGTAGCGAAACGTTCCACCGTTTTGGGCTGCAAGCTCTGGCATAAAATTTGCCGCCACACGCTGCGGCCCAATTCCAAATTGAACACAATGAATTTGAGTTCGGCCACGACAGGCAGATCGAACCCTCTTAAGTTGTTGTTCGTTCAATTCGGGTGATCCACCGTCAGTCAATATCACGATCACATCAGGACGATAACTGATCGCCGACATGATACCGGCAATGTGATTGGTGGGGCCAAAGGCGGTGAGGTGGCCGATAAACTTTGCTACTTCTAATTTATGTTCTTTACTGGCATTCAGAAGTCTTGGGGCTTTCATGGGCGTTGTGCCACTGTTGTAACCAAGGATCTGAAACTTATGATGCGAATCTAACTTTTCAACCGCTGCGGTCAATTCCTTTCTAGCGACCTGAACGACCCCTAATCCTTTGCTGCCCATGCTGGTCGATCGATCAAGTAAAAACAAAAACGAACGGCCCTCGATCTGACCCGTTCCAAACACTGACACGCTTGTCGTTGGGCCGGCAGGCTTCGAACCATCAAACCGGGCTTGGTCCGCGGCTATTAGGTCTCGCGCAGCCTGCGACAATTCATTAGAGGTTTCCAATCCCCTTGCTGCCGGCTTCGTCATCTGGCTCGCGTCGCTGGTGGAACTGAATTCAAACCCGGGTAAATCGATTTTATTGAGAGACTGCATGGATTCTATTTCCGGCGCAGCATCTTCGGTCGGTTGGTTGGAGGCGCTTGACGAAAGCGTTTCAGCGAACGCCTCGGACGCTTCTAATTCGGTTTGATCAAGGTATTGTTCTTTTTCGGTTGGTTTTGATTGAACTGTCAATACGATTCCAGCCGAGCGATCAGGTTCGGTCGAATCGCCTCCGCCACCAGTCGAGTAAGTGAACCAAAAGAACAAGCTCAACAATAACAAATGCAAGCCAAACGAAAACACCATCGAACGCCACTGCCCCGATTCCAGTTGGCCTCCCGGTAACGGGACAGGCAATTCAGATGTTGAGTTTGGTTTGCTCATTGGCTTAAAGCAGCAGTTTGTTATTGAGATTGGATCTTATTTACATGACGAACTTGATCGCAAGATAAATGGATCACTCATCGCCTCTTTCGAAACGCTTCCACTGCCCATCGATCAACCGATCCTGCGGAGCGAACCGAGCCTTGTATCGCATGTGCGGCGAGTCGGCAACGTAGTAACCTAAGTAGAGATGCTCGAGGCCACGGCTTTGGCAATACTGAATTTGTTTCAGTATAGAGTAGGTTCCAATACTGTTATCGGCAAACTCTGGGTCATAAAACGTATAAACTGCCGACAAAGACGTTTTTCCGAGGTCACACAACGCCACGCAAACAAGTCTTTGGTCCTGCCAATAAGCAATCTCGAACGAATTCATACAAGACCGGACGAAACCCCACTCATAACCCGCCTGATCGATATCTGAGTCGTTGACTGAAAGGCCGCGGGATTTGCGATGCAAATTAAATAAGTCGATTCGAGCCGGATTGTTGCGAGGTGTCGAGAACTTTTGTTCAAACTGTCGATCGTTTTTCGCAAGAACTCGCTTGGCATTCTTGGAAAACACATAATCGTTACAAACGACTCGCGCCGGCTGGCACGCGTTGCAACTTGGACACTTAGTTTGATAAATGAACTCGCCCGTCCGACGATGGCCAGCAGCCAACCGCCAATCTGTCTGCCACAACGAGACTCGCCCCATTGGCATGCGCATCGGCATCCTCGCAACCTCGCCATCCAAATAAGGACAAGGCTCGGTACGATCAAAGACGACGACATCACCAAAGTCAGTTCGAGTCATAGGCTGATAGGGATCCTTATGGGCATGAAATTACGAATTCAAAACGGCGCGCGAGTGGCTGGATTCACACGGCTCATTGGTTGTTTGGGAGGTG
>CAZHCH010000014.1:51414-55813 GCA_964530985.1 uncultured Pirellulaceae bacterium
GATTAGGCATTCGTTTTGACGTTTTTCAAAAACTTGACTAAACAAAGCCATCGGCGTGGGGGCTTTATTATCAGGTTAAAAAAACGTTCGGTGATTGCAAATCATATTCACCATCAGGCCCGAAATTAACCCAAGAAACCGCCGTTTGTTACTCGCAATCACACAAACCACTCGCAATCAGCCGTTCAAACCCTCCACTCGATCACCAGCGACTTGTGGATTAAACTAACACTAACGCGTGACACTGGAATCCAGCCAGCGACTACGTGGCATAGGCTTCTAGTCTGTGAACATTTGCAATACTACCAGCCTTTCATTTCGATATCGAAAAATGAAAGGCTACTGATTTATCAACAACGACAAAAAGTAACCTGACAAAGGACTGGTTGAACGTGAAGGCATTGGTAACCGGAGCAAACGGTTTTTTAGGGTTTCATGTCGTGGAAGCCTTGGTCGAACACGGCTACGAAGTCACTGCGATGACTCGTAAACCCTGTGATCGACTGGAGCGACTGCAAGTCCCCCAAGTCCACGGTGACGTTCGAAGCCTAGGCTGCCTCAAAGCTGCGTGCCAAGGACAAGAAGTCGTGTTCCACACCGCTGCGATATCTGGAATCTGGGGACCGTGGAAGCTCTACCATAGCGTCAACACGATCGGCACTAAAAATGTTATCACAGCTTGCCTTGAACAAGACGTAGGTCGCTTGGTTTATACCAGCAGCCCGAGCGTCACGTTCAACGGCGACCATCAAATCAACCAAGACGAAACCGCCCCCTATCCAAAACAGTGGCTCTGCAACTATCCGCACACCAAAGCCTTGGCCGAACAAGCAGTCTTGGCTGCCAATGACCCGGCTGAATTGTTGACGTGTGCGCTGCGGCCTCACTTGATTTGGGGCCCCGGCGATCAACATTTGATCCCACGGCTAATCCAACGAGCTCGATCGGGACAACTACGCCGAGTCGGAGACGGACGAAATCTCGTGGATAACATTTACGTGACCAATGCTGCCGATGCTCATGTGATGGCCGCCGAGGCGCTTGAAGCCGGTTCGCCAGTGGCCGGCAGCGCTTATTTTCTTTCTCAAGACGATCCGGTCAACTGCTGGGGTTGGATCAACGAAGTTTTGGAGTTGGCCGGCATCCCTCGCGTACGAAAGTCGATTTCGTACTATTGGGCTCACAAACTTGGCCAAACCTTAGAAACCTGGCACGATCTCAAAGGCGCGGCCGGCGAGCCACGGATGACACGGTTCTTAGCGGCTCAATTAGCCAAGAATCACTACTTTGACATCTCACGCGCCAAAAGTGATTTCGGTTACTACCCGCGGATCTCAAACACCGAGGGCATGAAACTACTGGCCAAATCCTTGCAGAGCGAATCGGTAGTTTGAATTAACCCTGTATCGAAATCCGTTACTTGTGGTGCAAAAACGACAATAACGGCCTCGTTTTGGCGATGTCATTGTTAATTAACGATGTTTGGGAAATTCCTTCGTTGCCAATTACTTCTCGTAATTTGGCATATCGGGATGGTTATTGATAACATCCTTTAATTCACGCCGAATGATCTCCGCTGAATAGTCTTCATGTTCTAACTGCACACCGTTGGCAACTGGGAACAGTTCTTCGGATGCGTGTGAAAATGGCGAGTGACGGACATCGTGAAGTAGTGCTGTCAATCTGACCAGCATTTTGTCTCGCTCCAATGCTCCATCAGTGAACTTCAATTCGTTGCGAAGAAGTTCGCTCGAGTTTCGTGTAATCGAATCGAACATGTTACTCGCAACATGCATGACGCCTAAGGAGTGTTCAAAGCGTGTGTGCATTGCACCAGGGTAAACCTGATCGGTCCAAGCCAGTTGGCGGATTCTGCGCAGTCTTTGGTATGTGGGCTAAAGCCGAATGCTTAGTAGCGGCAACCGAAATAAACCACGCTTGACATTATTAGTCTTCGCGTCGCTCTAGCACAAAGTAGGCGATTGGAATTTTGATCGGACCAAACTTGGCAACGGCTCGGCCGAGCATGTGGTTGTCGTCGATTTTGACGACTTGGTCTTCTAACAAACGAGCCGGATCTTTGGCTGAGTTGTTGCCGTCGGCGTAAGAGAACGTGTGGCCGTGGCCAAAGAATCCGCGACCGTTAGCCCGTTGGACGGCGAAGCTTCCTCGCCGCTCGTAGTCTTTCGCTGCCAGATCGTACTTTGGTTGCCAACCGTTAAAACGTACTTGGCCTGGCTTGACTTGCTTGACTTGAACGTTGTCACCATAGCCTTGACCGTTGCCATCCACTTGAATGTCTTTGATAAACTGACCGTAGCCGGCGATTTCAACGATGCCCTTGTTGACACCGTTCCATTGCCCGTTCAACTCCGAAGGATGTGGTGTTGTACCGTTGCGGTACATGCGTCGATACTGAAGCAATCGGTGCTGGTCGGTCGCCATCAAATCGTTACCGCGAGGTACACGAACCGAAGGCCCAAGCGGCGCATCCAAGTTATATTGCTTCGGCGAATGATACTGTCCCGCCGGCGATACGATTTGACTGGCGGCGGTCTGGCCTGGCTGAACAGGAACCGCATAGGTCGGTGTGTGAGTGGTCGCCGAGACATGATTAGTTTGCTGCGGTGAATGATATGCCACCTGAGGCTGATCGTACGACATCTGCGAGGCAGGAATATATGCTGGCTGAAGTCGACCCGGTGCGCTTGTTGTAGGCACGCCAGACGATGAAAAACCGTAAGCCTGCTTAGCACTAGATTGATTTGGCAGGACGAACATGCCTGCAACAATGATCATTAGGATGCCGCAGCGGCCGAAGTTTTTGCAAGAATTCATCAGGTTGGCTTTCGGTGAAGAAGGTTTCTTAATCGATGCCCGTAGACTAATTAGAGAAATTTTGGCGTGTCAAAAATCTGGCTCAATCCGCCATTCCACGTCAAAACATGGCGCAGTTACGACGATTAAATGGGTTGGTTGTCAATTCGCTAAAAAACCGGTAGTGTTCTGCCTTTGGAAACCACCTGTCAGTCCCACCTGAGAGCCAATGCTCAACTATCCAAAACCCGACGAAATGCCGGACGATCAGCGGATCGTAATCACCGGTCTTGGTCTTACTTCTCCCAACGGCAACAGTTTGCCCGAATTCCGTGAGTCGCTGCTGGCTGGCCGTAGCGGTGTTGAAGACTACGAGATTCGTTACTTTGGCAAAACAGTCGCGGGCATTTGTGACTTTGATGCCAAGCGTCATCAGAATCGTCGCGAGATTCGTCGCGGCACCCGCGCTGGAAGCGTTGGCTGCTACTGCGCGCACGAAGCCGTTCTTAGTTCTGGACTAGATTGGGAGAATGTCGACAAGACTCGCGTCGGAATTTATGTGGGGGTTACTGAACACGGCAACGTCGAAACAGAATCCGAGATTCACGAAATCCGACAATACGACTACGACGTCAACGTTTGGTCACATCACCACAACCCGCGAACGGTTGCCAACAACCCGGCTGGCGAGATCGCGTTGAACATGGGTATTATTGGACCGCACTATACGATCGGTGCTGCCTGTGCTGCTGGCAACGCTGGTTTGATTCAAGGCTTGCAGATGCTGCGGTTGCACGAGTGCGACTTGGCGATCGCTGGTGGTGTGTCCGAGAGCATTCATACGTTCGGCATCTTTGCGGGCTTCAACAGTCAAAACGCGTTGGCTACCCACGATGATCCAACAAAGGCTTCACGCCCCTTTGACAAAAACCGAAACGGCATCGTCGTCTCCGAAGGCGGTTGTTTGTACACGCTGGAACGTTTTGCCGATGCCAAAGCACGCGGAGCCAAAATCTACGGTGAGATTGTCGGCTACGCAATCAATACCGATGCGACGGATTTCGTTTTGCCTAACCCGGAACGTCAAGCCCAATGTATGAAAATGGCCCTTAAGCGGGCTCACCTGAATTTTGACGATATCGACATTGTCAGCACGCATGCTACGGGTACTGGCATGGGGGACGCACTTGAATGTGATGCGGTCCGACGGGTATTCGGCAAGTCGGACAAAACCAACATAAATAACGCAAAAAGCTTCATTGGGCATACGATGGGGGCGGCAGGTGCGTTAGAATTGGCCGGAAATTTGGCCTCGTATGATGATGGAATGGTCCATGCGACCATCAATGTTGACGATTTGGACCCCGAATGTGAAGTACCTGGCTTAGTCTTAAATCAGCCTCGTGAAGTCGGCAAAATCGACTATATTTTGAACAACTCATTCGGTATGCTAGGGATTAACTCGGCGACCATCATCAAACGAATATAGCCGAACAAACTACCCCGAAACCAAGAAATTTGCGCCGTTAAAACGGCCGACGATAATAACGGAGAAAATCGTGTCACCAGCTGAAATTCGCGA
>CAZHCH010000015.1:0-37953 GCA_964530985.1 uncultured Pirellulaceae bacterium
TGTCTCGCTAGTAGCAAGATTCTCACGATACCGATTAATGAAAAGCCTCGCCGGTCATACGACCGGCGAGGCTTTTTTCGTAGCTACCTTCGCCAGAAGATGGACGCGTTTTGGATTCAAATAAGAGTAGTCTTCGCCCGAGAGGCCTGTGAGCCGTTCGCGCTAGCGTCGGGCCTTAACAGAATGTCGCTTAACCTAGCAACGCCTCCAAAATAGTTCTAGATTCTTTCGTTCTCCCACGCTCTGCCGAGCGTAGCTATTCGACTCCGGGGTCGATCTCGTAGGGCATGCCGTGGACTTCGTTCAGCCAAAGCCCTAAGTCGATTTGCTTGCAACGTGAACTGCAAAAAGGCATCGACTTGGTGGTACTACGCTCAAATTCCTTGCGACAGTAGGGGCACTGTAAAATGACGGCATCGGCTGGTGGTTTGGCAACCGGGGCAGGCAAAGCAGAACCCGATGATGTGCTCGGTTGGCCAGATTCACCATCACACGTGGGCGGTTCGTTATTTTCTTGATCGTACATAACTCTGTGCAGGAAAGGCTAAGTTCTTGGGATTGCCTGTCAGATATTTTCCACAAAATACTCCCGGTGTTCAATAGCTTCGCCACCATGATAAACTAAGTCTTTGTTTTTTCGTTGTTCAGTAACAGCGACATTTAGGCTTGCTTACTTTGGTCAGCCCATTTCGTAGCAACCGTTACCTCCGGATTCGGCGGATACCTTGAGCAAAGTTGTGTACATTCTGGACCGATTCGCAGCCTCGAATTCACTCTACAGCACTTGGATCGATCGCTGTCCGCACCCTTGCCAAATTGTCGATGGTCCGGCCCAAGACTGGACCGTTCCCGACGATGCAGGATTGGTGGTTACCCATGAGCACTTCCACTGGGAAACCATCACAGCATTGCGGAGAATTCACGAAGTAGGAAAAACACCGATCTTGATTTTGTGTGACGGGATTTTGGAATTCCGTAACACTTGGGAAAACCCAACCATCGCCGATGGTTCGCTGTACCAAACTATTTTTGGTCACAAAATCGCATGCATTGGCCGCGCACCGGCAAGAGTCATCGAATCTTTTGGCAATCAAGGCTTATGTGAAATTGTTGGGCATCCTCGGTTCGACAAAATATACGAATCCGAACACCTACCCGTGCAAGACACTGGCCCGTTTCGGTTATTGGTGACCACGGCTCGAACGTCCGCATTTAGCGATCAGCAGCATCGTCAAGTCGTCAAAGGACTGACCGAGCTAAAGAACCGGTTCGCTCGCAATAACCATGTTGGAAATCGCGTCGTCGACGTAAATTGGCGGCTATCGGATGCATTGCTAAACGAACTTCATTTACCGATCCCTGCACAAACACACAAGTTGCCGAGCCTTGGGGACGCGATCGAGCTGGCCGATGCTGTGATCACGACACCTTCTACGGTATTCCTAGAGTGCTTACTCAAACGTCGACCGGTGGCATTGTTGGATTTCACAAATAGCCCGGCCTATGTTCCTGCGGCTTGGCAAATTACAGCAGCCGATCATATCAATTCAGTTTTGGAAGAGTTAGCTGCGCCGTCAGCTGCGAAAATGCTCTTTCAACGAGCAACTCTTCACGATCAGGTTGAGCTCGGCCAAAACTCGCGACAACGTTTGTTCGCTTTGTTCGGAGAGATGATTAATGCGGGGCAAAAGGCATTGGAATCCGGGGACCCACTTTGTCTGCCAGTTCGAATTTTGAGCGATCCACAGCGGGGTATTGCTAGAATTGACGACAGTTTTGATTTGAGTACTTTGTTCCCAAACTCGCCTGTGTTTCAAGACAAAGATGTTGCTCGCTTACAGCAAGAACTCGTACACGCTATCGCTCGACTGGAACAACTACCCAGAGAACTACATGACCGCGACGAAAAAATTGCGTCGATGACGGCAGCTCTAGAAAGCGCTGAATCTCGAATCACAAAAGCAAATCAAAGAGTTCAAGCAGCTGCCGAAAGGCAGCAGGAGATGATGCAGGTTTTGGAAAAACAACGCGAGCAGATGCAAAAAAAATCCTCGCATATCGATCACCTCACTAGCTTGCTCGAAGAAGCGAATCAACAGCTTAAGGCGAGTCGTGGTCAGGCTCAGCAATGAACCAGTCACGAACTAAACGCAAGCGACTCACACCATTCCGCGGTCGACCTTCATTCAGCAACTTAACGAGCAATTTTTTGGTGTTGAGCAAGAAGCAGTTCGGCGTGCTGGTAAACTTGCTGCCGCTTTTCTCCTAACCAGGGGATTGATTTCTCGGGCATCAGTTCGAGACTAAGCCGGCCAAGTACATTGTTCATCCGGTAGCGTACGCCTTCATCTTTCTGATAGTCAAACAAGTAACGTTCACTTTGAAACCGTTCAATTTCTCCGGCCAACTTCGTCGTTGGCTGGGAAGCGAAATGATTGATACAGTCTTGAACTTTTTCCGCGTCCAGTTCCGCAACCCAATCGTACATTTGCTCCATGCTGCCGGGAAACTTAGATTCCAGAAACGCATCCAAGAACATCTCAATCACGATGTGGCCAATCAAGTTGGCTCGCATCGCTTGCGAATTGCCAAACTTCTCTCGGTATTCGACCGCGAGCTCTAAGGTGATCCGCGTGAAAATTGCCGAACCGTGAAACCAGTAGTCATCTTCGTGATGCTGTACCACGCCGGCTGCGACCGCCGCTAAAATCGGGTCTGGATCATCAAGCCAAGCGGCCGCTTTTTTCTTTCTGGCCCTGCACTTACGATCGCATGCGGTCAACCAATCAGGAACACATGTCCCCACGGCAAAGTAAGGTCGATCGAAGAAAGGCAATGAGTGAGCGAAACAGTTCATCAATTATCCAAACACGCTTGCGTACATCTGGTCATTGAAACCAACAACCAGTGATTTCCCGACCACCAAAGTGGGAGCCCGTAAGTTTCCAGTAGGCCCTAAGATCAACTTTAAGATCTCTTCTTCGGCCGGCTTGTCTTTCTTCAAGTCCAGTTCGACGACCTTTTTGCCTCTGGCCACCTTTAACTTGGCGGCTTTTGCTACCAATTCGAGGGCACCTTCTTTTTGAAAGGTCTCTTTTTTTGCATTGACTTCAGCTTTGGCTTCAATTCCGGCGTTGGCAAGAAACTCTTGCGTTTTGACGCATGTCTTTCAGCCAGGACGGTGATAGCTCCAAGTTAGATTTGCCACGTTTTAAGTTCCAATAAATGTTAAGATTCTAGAACGTTAATTTTTAGGTCGACGGGTAACATCAAACCGAGATTTTTTTAGAATCTCGAACAATCGATTGAACCATCCGCCAACACTATCGTTCTATATACGAATAAAGCAGTATGAGTTGCGTCCCACTGCTACAAACTTAACCCAAAACACAGTTTCCATGAAGCCGGCGAACGAAGAAGTAACTCTATACGATGAAAATCCGTCCATGTTTCGCAACCGCCCGGTTGAGTTCATCGTCACGGTCGTGTTGTGCTTGATTTTGGTTGGTTTTGTAATTTTTTTCATGTGGTGGCTGCGTTGTAAAGGTACTCAACTGACCATTACGAGTGAGCGCACTCGGCTGCGCAAAGGAATCCTGTCAAAATCCATCACCGAAGTATGGCACCAAGATGTCCGCAACGTACAGCTGAATCAAACGTTCTTTCAGCGACTGCTAGGAGTAGGATCGCTCGGAATTTCAAGTGCCGGCCAGGCTGGCTTGGAAATCAGCGTGTCAGGAATTCCCGACCCTGATCGAGTTAAAGAGTTGATTGACCGAAATCGTCGTCGGTAGGAAGATTTTTAAAACAACTCGAAAGCGAAACGATCGGGCCGCAGCAAATTCTGTGACGGATCTCCTCCTAGAGAATTACTGCGGTCACGACAGTGAGACGTTCGCGCTAGCGTCGGGCCTCAAATGCCGCTTGACCTACAAACCACCCAAAACCTGACGCAAAGCCCGACGCTAGCGCGTTCGGCTCACAGGAGTTTGCCAAATTCAAGCTCCAATCAACTTCACAAAAAAAGCCAGCCATGGTTTGCACGAAGCGAACCACAGCTGGCTAATAATCGACGTTCAGCGATATCAGTACAACAAACTACCGACTAGATCATGCTGGCGATGACCAAAGCGACAACGCTCATCAGCTTCAACAAAATGTTAAGCGATGGTCCAGAAGTATCTTTGAAGGGGTCACCGACGGTATCACCAACAACGGCAGCTTTGTGAGCCGCACTGCCTTTGCCGAGTTTTTTACCATCGACTTCGTAGCCTTCTTCGATCATCTTCTTCGCGTTATCCCAGGCTCCACCGGCGTTTGACTGGAATAAAGCCATCAGCACACCGCTGACGGTCACTCCAGCCAGCAAGCCACCGAGCATTAAAGCATTCGTGTTGGCGGCAGCATCAGGCGAGATAGTTGGCAAGATGTATTTTGGCAGGAAGCCAAAAGCCACTGGCACTGCCACTGCAACCAAGCCCGGTAAAATCATTTCACGAATCGAAGCACGCGTCGAGATCGCCACGCACTTGGCGTATTCTGCTTTTCCATCTGCGGCATCGAACGTTTCTTGCTCCGCTTTTGACCACTGGTCATAGCTTTTGTCCGGGTTATTGTTCATTACATCCAGTGCTTTTTTAAGCTCTGGGATGTCGTGAAATTGACGGCGGACTTCCTTGATCATTGCCATCGCAGCTCGACCAACCGCGTCCATCGACATCGCGGAAAACATAAACGGCAGCATTGCGCCGATGAACAGCGAAGCCATTACGAATGGATTCGTGATATCGATCGACGTAATTTGGTATTCGTCGCCATGAGTCGCGTTGTAAGTCGTCATGAAGGCAGCAAACAAAGCTAAAGCTGTCAAAGCAGCAGAACCGATCGCGAATCCTTTTCCGATCGCGGCAGTCGTATTTCCAACGGCGTCTAGCTTGTCGGTTCGTTCACGAACTTCCGGCGGCAGTTCAGCCATCTCAGCGATTCCGCCAGCGTTGTCGGAGATTGGTCCGTAAGCGTCAACCGCCAACTGAATACCAGTGTTTGACAACATGCCGACAGCGGCAATCGCGATTCCGTATAACCCCGCGAAAGAGAACGCGGCGATGATCGCGACTGCGATGATGATGATCGGTAGAGCAGTAGACATCATTCCCACGCCAAGACCGGCGATGATGTTTGTAGCTTCACCGGTGACCGATTGGCGGACGATTTTTACGACGGGGGCTTTTCCTGTGCCAGTATAGAACTCAGTTATCTTTCCGATCGCAAGTCCTGCACCTAGGCCAAACAGAATTGCAAAGAAAACACCATTGCTGGTAATCGTCATATCTCCATAAACCCATTCCGCCGGCAATAGCACCTTGATAATGCCGTAAGTCAGTAGCAACATTGCACCAGCGGATGCAAATTCACCAAGGTTCAAAGCATGATGAGGATCTCCGCCCTCTTTGACTTTGACCAAGAATGTACCTGCAACCGAAGTCAGGATTCCAACACCAGCCAAAATTAGCGGCAACATGACGGCTGCCAATTCATTGCCTTGAAACTCATTAAGCCCGTAAAAAGCGGTGCCTAGCACCATTGTTCCGATGATTGAGCCAACGTAAGACTCAAACAAATCCGCTCCCATACCTGCTACGTCACCAACGTTGTCACCGACGTTGTCAGCAATTGTGGCAGGGTTCAGCGGATGATCTTCTGGAATTCCGGCTTCGACTTTACCAACCAAGTCAGCCCCAACGTCAGCAGCTTTGGTATAGATACCTCCACCAACTCGAGCAAACAAAGCGATCGATGAAGCTCCAAAGGAGAAACCGGTAAGAACGGTAATCACTCGAGTTAAGCTGGCTTCATCACCAACTCCGAACATAAGGGAGTAGACAATGAACAAAACCCCAAGTCCCAGAACGCCAAGACCAACTACTCCCATGCCCATCACGCTGCCACCGGCAAAGGCGACTTCGAGGGCGGTTCCAAGTCCGGTTCGGGCGGAGTTGGTAGTACGAACGTTTGCTTTGGTCGCGACCTTCATTCCGATGTAGCCTGCCAACGCAGAACAAAACGCCCCCAACACAAATGACAAAGCCAATAGCGGCGAGGAAGTAGCAGCACCGGAAGAATCAACTTGCGTCGCTCCAGCCCAGCCAAGTAAACCTGCGACCACGACCACAAAAATCGCCAACACGCTGTACTCAGCTTTCAAGAACGACATGGCTCCTTCGGCGATACTGTCTGCAATTCGCACCATTTTTTCATCACCGGGGTCTTGCTCTTCAACCCATTTCGCTTTCCAAAAAGTAAACGCAAGTCCAATGACGCCAAAAATTGGCAGGATATAAAACAAGAAAGGCAAAGTAGCACCGCTCGATGAAACTGGGCTGTCAGTACCAACAGTTTCCACAACCTCCGTCGCAACCACTGGATCATCGGCAAACGCCGCTTCCACTCCACCAGAAATTAACAACAAAACGAAAACTGACTGCAACATTAACGCCCGAAACGAAGCTGGACTCGGACACAAAAACGAAATTGATTTCACGGGATATCTAGTCTGTAAAAAATTGATTCGAAAATTGGTAAGACGACCTTTGACGAAAGTTAGTCAGCGGAAAATGCCACTCCAATCCTTCCCCCAGCATGCCACCTCAGCCCACAAACAACGTGGCTGATGACATGAAAATTGAGTTAAGGCGTTGGCGCATAATTTTCGTCTACTTGAATTTAAGTTAAACCCCGTTCTGTTAAAACCCATTTAATGCAAAATTAGCGTTCTCTCTTAGTTTTTACCCTTGGCAGTTGTTGGCAGATCCATTGGCGATGACTATTTAACTGGTTCAGAATCCACTAAGCCCAAAGTTTCTGATCGCTGCCGACTATCAGGGCTTGCCACAAACGCGACATTGTGCTGAGGCCGACGATTTTAAAAAACAGCGTAAACGAACTCAAGGTCTGAAATCGTTGTAACCATGGCCTCGCCAGTCCGATGGGGTTGTGATATACCACATCCACCGAATTCGAATTTTTGGTTCCCGCGACACCGATAATCCCTTAGAATGGTAGGACTGCTCATAGCGGGGGTAGTACGCGTAATATTGTGCCGAACACAGAATGATGGCCAAAATGGGTGCCCTAGCATGCTTTCTTCGGAGGCGTGCTTTTTGTTTATTTTTTTCATTGAGGAGTATCTGATGCAATCGAAAGGTTGGATCTGGCAAGCCTGCTTGCTTTTGACAGTTTCATTAACGTTTTCATCTGTCTTGCCTCTGCCCTCGGCTTTTAGCCAAACAGAAACGACTCCGGAAAAACAGGCAGAGCCAAAATCAGACGATGACAAAAATGATATGCCTAGCGAGCTCTCCGAAGAGGAAGCAGCGCCAAAGGCTGGCGACAATGACGAATCCGCCGAAAGCAAACAAAAGGACGATTCAGACGACCAGGATACCCAAAAAGACGACGAAGCAACTAATGACCAGGAGGAGCCCACTCAAACGGCGTCGGAATTGCTTTCAGAGGCATTTTTGCTGAAATTGGATGCTCGGACCACTCCGGAATTGGACAAGATTGTCACTCTGTGTGAGGCAGCGCTTAAAAAAGGTCTCGACGAAAATGAGACTGAACAGGCTAACTTTTTGGCGAGTGAAAGTTTATTGCGTTTTGCGGAGGGCATGGCTAAACGCGTCTTCGCTACCCCTCAAGACCGGCGCTGGCGAATCTACCGTACTCAGGCAATTCCGCGTCTTCGCAAAGCCATTGAGTTTAATGAATCGAATGTGGCTGCGTTTTTATTGCTGGCCAAATTTGAAGCGATGGATCCTAACACTAAGGCCGAAGCACTTAAGAACATCGAAAAAGCAATCGAATTATCCGTCGACGATCGGTCTCAACTTTCCGACGCATTGGTTATTCGAGCTAGGCTGAAAGCCGATAAAGAAGCGACACTGGCAGATTTAAATCAGGCGATCAAGCACAACCCTGAGAACATTCAAGCCCATGAATTGCGGGCTTGGGTATTGCTGGATGACAAGAAAGTCACCGAAGCGATGGAAGATTTCGAGTACTGGTTTAAAGCCCAGCCAAAGAACTTCGCGGCTCGGGTGATCGTAGCAGAGCGACTGCGCACCACCGGTAATTTACTCGACGCCGACGTGCAAGAAAAAGTGCTCAGCATGTTGGATGAAGCTGCTGCAATCGACCCAGAATCTGGGATTCCAGAGATGCTTAAAGCCCAGATTTTCCTTCAGCAACAAAAGACCGAAAAAGCCATTGAGGCTGCGTCCAAATCGATTGAGTTGGACAAACGACAACCCGTGGCGTATCAAATTCGGGCATCTGCTCTAGTACAACAAGGTGACCTAGACGCAGCGGTGAAAGACGCTAACCGATTGATAAAACTGGATTTAATGACCGGCTATCAACTTCGCAGCCAGTTATTTATCCAGCAGGCCGAATTCGCAAAAGCCATCGATGATGTTCGAGCGATGTCAGTAGCAAATCCTGATAATGAGGCCATATTGCTGCGACTGGCAGCTCTTTACAACGCTGACTTGCGGCCAGAGGAGTCAATTAAAATTTACAGCCGCATCCTGCGAAACAATTTGCTGCCGGACAAGAGCGAACAGCCTGATGCGGTTCGTCGAGTGATCATGGCTAAACGCGCGGACTTACTTAGCAATCGTGGTGATGCCCGATTATCCACTGGTGAACACAGTAAAGCTCTGAGCGACTACGAAGAATCGTTGAAGCTGATTGATGAATTGTTGGCAAGGTTTCCTGAAGATGCGGAATCTAAACC
Source organism: uncultured Pirellulaceae bacterium (assembly GCA_964530985.1). Classification (GTDB taxonomy): domain Bacteria; phylum Planctomycetota; class Planctomycetia; order Pirellulales; family Pirellulaceae; genus Mariniblastus. Next base: position 8,795 of record CAZHCH010000015.1, read on the forward strand.
TAATCGCAACAGTGGTCTGCTGAACAACTTTGCTTGGTTGTTAGCAACGTCTCCTGAAGAAGATGTACGTGATGGTGAAAAGGCGATCAAACTGGCAACAGAAGCGGCTGAAAACACCGAATTTAAGAGGGCTCATATCTTGAGCACTGTGGCGTCCGGATATGCCGAGACTGGCGATTTCGAATCAGCGATCGAGTGGATAAATAAAGGCCTGAAAGTAAACCAAGAGGCAGGGTCTCAAAGCGATGCCGATGAGGCCGTAATCAAACGACAGGAAAAAAGCCTACTTGCTGAACTCAAATCCTACGAAGAAGAAAAGCCATGGCGAGAAGTTCAGGACGCCGAAGAAGAGCGTAAAAAGGCCAAAGCCGAAAAAGAAGCAAAGAAAAAAGAAGGTTCAAAGGATGACGAAAACACCGATTCTGATTCAGAAAAAGAGTCGGAGCCAGAGGCGCAAGATGCCGACGAACCAGACGCGGTCGAAACATAAAAAGTCGGTGCTTTCTACTATTACTGCCCAAGCTGCGTCGATCGATGCCTAGCTACCTTCTAGTGCTAGAAATCGTTTGGCGTTGCCGTAGCAGATATCTTGAACAACCCCGCCAACCAAGTTGAAGTCGTTTGGCATTTCACCGCTGTCCATGTCTTTGCCAAACATGTTGCACAGAATGCGGCGAAAGTACTCATGTCGAATAAAAGACATAAAGCTTCGCGAGTCAGTCAACATCCCAACAAAGCGAGAAACCAAACCGGTGTTGGATAGCGTATTGATTTGCCACTCCATGCCTTCTTTCTGATCCATGTACCACCAGCCAGATCCAAATTGCATCTTGCCGGCAACTTCACCGCCCTGAAAGTTACCAATCATGGTGCTGATCAAATAATTGTCGCTCGGGTTGAGGTTGTAAATGATCGTTTTGGGCAGCATGTTTTCTTGATCCAAATGGTCTAAAAACCGCCCCAACGAACGGCCTTGCGGTGTATCGCCCATCGAATCACAGCCGATGTCTCGTCCAACTTCGTTAAACAATCGTGTGTTGTTGTTTCGCCAAACGCCAGTGTGAAATTGATTTGTCCAAGATTTCTCAGCATCCAATTTCGCCAGTTCGATCAACATAAAAGTTGAGTACTGTTCATGCTGCTCAGGCGTTGCGGGGGTTCCTCCTTTGGCTGCATCAAAAATTATCTCAGCCGTTGCGAAATTGCAAAAATTAGCAGGCACCGATTCGCAACCATGATCCGAAAGGCGGCAGCCCAGTGAGTGGAAAAAATCATGTCGAGCTCGCAATGCCGCCAACAAGTCTGCAAGTGTTTCGACAGGCCGATCGACCACGCGACTCAACTTGTTTAACCATTCAATAAATTCGACTGGGCGATGGACAAACAATGCCCAGTCAGGCCGAAACGCCGGATAAACTTTTGTTTGAAAATCAGTCTGAGCGACTTGCTGATGGTACTCGAGCGAATCAACTGGATCATCGGTGGTGCACAACGCGGTCACGTTGAATTTTTTCAAAATCCCTTGGGTCGTTAGTTCGTCTCGGGTTTGTATCTGTTGGTTGCATTCATTCCAGACAGCCTCCGCATTGGATTCGCACAGCAATTCGTCAATATCAAAGAATCGCTTCAACTCCAAATGGGTCCAGTGATAAATTGGGTTGCGTACGGTATAAGGCACGGTTGCTGCGAACGCCAAGAATTTTTCTTTGGGAGATCCATCACCGGTGACCAAGTGTTCTGAGACACCGTTGGCCCGCATCGCACGCCATTTGTAATGATCGTGATTGACCCACATTTCGAACAAATTCTCAAATTTTCGATTTGAAGCAATGTCTCTTGGGGAGAGATGATTGTGGTAATCAATGATCGGTTGCTGGGCTGCATAATCGTGATACAACCGAACGGCAGCGTCGGTTGACAAAAGGAAATCGTCGTGGATGAATGACATATTGGATTAAAATAACTGGGATGCTAAGTAGCGTTTACACGAAAGAGTTTAAATAGTGATTTGATTTTCAGCACTAACTACTGAGCGATTCTAACAGGGCAATTTCTTTGTCGACTTGGTCACGAATATGTTCCACGGTGATTGAACGTGCAATCTCTCGAAGTTGATCTAGATATCGTTGGGCTTGCTCATGTTGGTCATTGTCAATACACGCTCCAATAAAAGATACTGTTTTTGAGTAGATAGGGGCGGGTATGTCAGGGTGTTTTTTCAGTTGCCTTAGTAGGAACCGCATATCGGAATCAGCACTAAGAGGTTGATCGCGCAGGCGAATTGCCAGAGTATCCAAATCGACTTCACTGAAAAATACTTTTTTTGCTAAGTCGACCAAGGCAAGTTCAGGTTGATCAATAACGTTCGACAGGTACCTGATCAAGATCCTACGTAGCCGGGAGTCATCGCCGGCTTTCGTAACGACTTCACTGAACACGTTGGTAACGTATACGAGGGCGAGTTCTGATTCTTTGATTGCGCTTTGGCGATCCCGTAACGCATTACTGAAGGCCTTAAAGCTGTTATTGCTTCTCGCATCTACGAACTGTGCGAGCGCATGTTGAACAAAAATCGCTTTGGCTTTTGCTGCAATGTCTTTGTCGATTGTTTGGCCAAATAATTCGTCAACCTCAGCTACCATTTCGTCAATTCCCGTAACGCCATTAGTCGTCTTTCCACTGACTCGGGACAACAAGCCGACGACATCGATGTAATTGTGTACACAGTAGGTTCGCTGGGCAGGTTCTAGGTCTCGACCTTCAAGCAATTTTTTTAACTTATCAGCACGAAACTGAAGCATTTCTGCAACCGCAGCAGGTGACTTCGCTGCCCACTCACCATTCGTATCCAGCAACCAGTTAATTTCTTCGTCTGTTGTAAGTAGCACCGCCGACTTGAGAGGTTCAAACGCTTGGGATTCGGGGGTCGCCACTCTCGCTTCAGTCACCGAGACAGCTTGAAACATGCCAGCAATTTCGGAGTAATTGAGACAAAGTATAAGATAGGCAACACCTGCTAAGAGCAACGTTCCCACAATGAATCTGCGGTAAAAATTAATGAACCCTAAGATCACCCCTGGCTGAAACGGTTTCACTGGTACGTGATCAGGGTCATCATTAAATGGTTTGGTAGTCATAGAACACTCCGGCAATCGCTGGCAAAATCAAAAGCGAATCCTAAGAAAAGCAATGCGTAAATACCTACTTACCTACTGCAATGGTTGTCACATTAAAGTTGGCATGCAAACTATATACACCTGCTGCTATAGAATACCCTTAATTTTATCAGAAGTTTTCGCCAGACACCCCAATATTCCGCAGCACTACAAGCGACTTTTCTTGTTTGAAATACAACAAAACCAACGATTCCTCTGATCTATTCAGTGAAGTAACCACGACTGAAGAATTTAGCAACTCACTATAGTTATCGTTATTGGGCGGGCTTACATAGTGACTTATGAAAAAATCCCGATAAAATACATAGAGTTTCGGCTACTTAAAACGACGCTTATCTAAACAACCTTTTATTTTCTCTGGAGAATGCAACCGTGACCAAACGGAAAAATTCAAACTCACCCACTCGCCGTTCTTTTTTGCAAGACACTTCGAAATTAGCCGTTGTTGGAGCCACTGCGTCAAGCCTCGTAACAGCTCAACCAGCGATTGCTCGATCCGCTTATGCTGGCGGTACAAACACAATCCGTCTTGGACTAATCGGGGCTGGTGGTCGAGGTACGGGGGCCGCCGTCGAAGCGATGAATACCAAAAGTGGAAATGTAGAACTAGTAGCAATGGCCGACGCCTTTTCAATTCGGTTAGATAGCGCATTGAAAACTTGCGCTAAAAGGCACGAAGGTAAAGTTCGGGTACCAGAAGATAAGCGGCACGTTGGTTTCGATGCATACAAGCGAGTGATGGACGATGACAACGTCGACATGGTGATTTTAGCGACCCCGCCAGGATTTCGCCCCTTACATTTTGAAACAGCAATCGATGCAAACAAACATGTCTTTATGGAAAAACCGGTGGCCGTAGATGCTCCGGGGGTTCGCCGAGTGCTCAAGGCTGGAAAGTTGGCCAAAGAGAAAAACTTGGCGGTTGCAGTTGGTCTACAACGCCGGCATGAACGAATCTATCGCGAAACGATAGCACAATTACAAGATGGAATCATCGGAGATTTAATTCACTCCCGCGTTTATTGGAACGGTGGCGGGGTATGGTCAAAACCACGTGAACCGGGCCAGACAGAACTCGAGTACCAAATGAAGAACTGGTACTACTTCAACTGGGTCTGCGGTGACCATATCGTCGAACAGCATATTCATAACTTGGATGTGACGAACTGGCTACTAGGCGATTACCCTGAAAAAGCCCAAGGCATGGGAGGGCGACAAGTTCGTGTCGGCCCTGACACTGGCCAAATCTACGATCACCACTCAGTTGAATTCACTTACGCAAACGGGCATGTTATGCTGAGCCAATGTCGCCACCAGCCTAAAACTTGGTCACGTCGTGGCGAATATGTTCACGGCAGTAAAGGCTACGCGAATATTGCCAGAGGTAAAATCTACGACAAAAACAACGAGTTGATTTTCAAGTCAAAGGGAAAGCGAGGTGGTCATCAACAAGAGCATCATGATTTGTTTGCCTCTATGCAGGAAGGCGTTATTCCTAATGAAACTGAATACGGTGCCAAGAGCACGATGACTGCGATCTTCGGTCGCATGGCAACTTATTCAGGCAAAGAAATACATTGGAAAGACGCCATCGAGTCCAACATTCAGCTTTGTGACGTCGACAACCTCGTAGACTTCAACAGCCCTGCACCAGTTATGCCCGACGCAGATGGAAATTACCCGGTCGCGATCCCGGGGAGAAGTATTAAAAAAGTCTGCGATTGGCTCAAATGATAACTCATTGACCAACCTGTTTCATTTGAGACAAAAATAAACTCTGCAGCTCAACCAACGATTAGTTGTGAGCTGCAGAGTTTTTTTGTATTAGCTTTTTCTGGTGCCACGCTTACGGCATTGTGATCGGATTACTTCAAGCCCAACGCTTCGATCTGCTGGACTGCACCGGGAGTCATTCGGCGAACTTTTGCCGCCAAAACTTCCTTCTCAGACGCAGATGCCTTAGCAGCTTTTGCCTTGATCAAAGTCATTTTCTTTTTTCGTGCTCGACGACGACGCAATTCTCTTTGGCGTTCGCTACTGCCCATCGGATGTTCCTGTTCAAGAGTTCTTGTTTATTGATTCGTATTAAGACAAACATGTTATCGATTCATCAGCTAGTTTTCAACGCAGTTTTTCTCCAATCGCACATGAATACTGCTAATCGCCCTCAATCGAGCCAATTACTTCAGCAGAACTGACTGGTTTTGCAAGCAAAACGATACATCTACGTTCCCGATCAAGGGTGAGCTAGTTGAAAACAAAACTCAACTCAGGCCAGCCTAACTAGGGCTTCAAAACCGAAGCGGCACTCGCAAGCTGTCGCTCAACTGATCTTTGCACCAATTGGAGATCAACCAATCGCCGCTGCCTACACGGCTCGTCGACAAAATGCCAATGCATTACCTCTGACTCCCCACGTCGCCAGCACAAGCAGATTTCTTCCTCGTTCCTGATCGCGGGAAAGTCCACGAAACCATCGGTAACACTTTCTGTCAGCGTATTGAGCTCCAGCAATTCATCCGTGCATTCAGCAAGTCGTATCGATTTCTTAGCCATTTCGGATTCGACCGAACGTAATTCTTTTGAATAGATATCCGTTTGGTTTTCGCGATCACTAACGGTAAATGCGAGCCTCTCTTGTGTGTCTGAAATCTCTTGAGCCAAAGAAACCAATTCATCGACAATACGACTCACCAAAGGAAGCGTTGCAGTCGCGGTCGCAATCGTAAAACCTTGTTTACACTCAATCGGTGTCATAACGCAATGTCTACAGTGTATAAAGAAAAACTCGTTGGATATGTTCTCAGATTATAGCTGCAAAAGTAGATGCCGAAATCCGTAATCGTAAGTTGATGCGGGGAGGACCTCCGCCGCCCTCGGTAAGAAAATTAGCAGACTGCACGAGAACCAAAATTACTTGGCAAACGGTACAATTGAACTCGGCTTGAGCCCCGCGCAAACAGCAATAATGCAGTCAAAATTAAAGCGGCCAATGGCTCGCGACAAAAAATGCGCAAGCGTTTTGCTAGTGAAAAATGCAAGAATTGAACGCTATCTGTGCTAAAATGCGTAAAATATGTCGAAATTGGCTAAAAAAGGCACCGTATTACTTGAAAATCACGGTTTTCCCTAGCATTTATTGACAAAAAACAACTGGACGTGCGTAAAGTAATAGTACGCGAGTGGCCTAGGTTTTTATGTCAACACTTGGTGGTAGACTGACCAAGGCCTTAAAACGGCTTTCCGCATGAAGCCGAATGTTGCAAAGGAATGAAGAAAAATGTTAGTTTTATCTCGGAAGAAAAATGAGAGTATCGTGATCAACGACAACATTAATGTTGTTGTTGTTGAGATCCGAGGGGACAAAGTCCGTCTGGGTATAGAAGCTCCTAAGGAGATTCCTGTACACCGCCGTGAAGTTTATGAAGCGATCATGCGTGATCGCCAGACTGCCGGACTCGGTATGACCCCCGAAGCCTCTTAATTTTTCAAGCTAAAATCGCATGAGGTTATAGTTGGCTTTTGCCCAGCTTTTAAGGGCGTTTTCCCGCTGCGCTCTGCTCATCAAGTAGACCGAGAGATTCCACTCTGGTTTCGCCAAACCCGTGATTCGGCCATTTTCAGTACCGAATTTAACGACTGAAATTTTTTGTATGGCTCTTGACGCTGAACCTGCCGAACAGCTATCTTGTCCCGCTCACATTAGCGACACTAAACGGCCCCTTCGTCTAGTGGCCTAGGACTCCGCCCTTTCACGGCGGCAACACGGGTTCGAGTCCCGTAGGGGTCATGAGTAGCAAGTAAGCCCCGAGAAGCATCATGTTTCTCGGGGCTTTTGCTTTTTGGCTGGCGCTATTAGCGGCGTGGCAATCTCCGATTCTCTAAAGTCGATCAACCTACCCCAAGAATGAGCGGGTTCATCTGGGTCGATGCGCGAATTTCTCAAAGACCGTCGGCTCAGGCAATAAAAGTTCTTTTGTATTTGTTATGCTGACAGGTTAGATAAACTTGTCCTATTTCGTTCGCAACTTTCCATTCCGAAACACCAATAATGTCAGCCGCTAGATTAATTCCTTTGAGGCCGCTTGCGATTTCTTGCTTTATTTGGAGCCTCGTTCTTTTTTCCTTCGCAACGTTTGTAAACGCGGAACAAGTTAACGTTTGGTTTGGAACAACCGCTACTAAGAAAGGGCTGAGCAAAGGCATTTATCATGCGAACTTTAACACCGACACAGGCAAGCTGTCACAACCAACCTTGGCTGTGAAAGCTAATAGTCCCGGATTTTTGGCGATACATCCTAACGGGAAAATACTCTACGCGGCCGCGAAGGAATCGGGCAAAGGCGTCGTGGTTGCTTACAAAATCAATAAAGTTAATGAACAAGGAACATTAACCAAGATTAATTCCGTCGCCGTCGGTGACGGAATTGCGGTGCATCTGTCGGTGGATCGAACAGGCAAGTTCTTGCTGACGGCTCAATACCGCGGCGGTTCCACGGCGTTGTTTGATCTAGCAGACGACGGCAGCATTATTTCTCAACGACAACTGCTCAAGCACCAAGGCGGGTCCGGCGTCGTTAAAAAACGACAAGACAAACCTCTCGCTCACTGGGTGGGGACATCACCTGACAATCAATACGTATTCGTTCCCGATCTTGGCATGGACAAAGTTGTGATCTGGAAACTAGACGCCGCAACCGCAACGCTGTTGCCTCATGGTTTCGGGGTTTGCCCACCCGGATCTGGGCCTCGGCACATGAAGTTTGATCCAACCGGAACACGAATCTATGTCTTGAACGAACTCACGCTTTCCATCACGACTTTTGATTACGACAAAACGGCTGGCACGATGACTCCCGTGCAAACGGTCGAGGCACTCTCCGAAGCGACAAAGGCCAAAGAGGAGTTCAATAGTGCGTCGGAGATTCGAGTCCACCCGTCGGGAAAGTTCGTTTACTCGGCCAACCGAGGCAACGATACGATCAGCGTGTTTCGTGTCGACCCTGCGACTAAGAATTTGTCGATCGTTGAAGTGGAGCCTATTCGTGGTAGTTGGCCACGGAACTTTAATTTGGACCCGACCGGCAAGTGGTTGATCGCCGCCGGGCAGAAGAGCAACACAGCAACCGTTTTCTCGATCGATCAATCGACCGGCGAACTTACCTACGTTAGAAAATCTGTGACGGTGCCTTCGTCGATTTGTGTGTTGTTTGAGTAATTGGTGAGGCCTTTTATTGGCTGCAACTGTTCGGCGAACCTTATATACTGTTGGGATCGTCTCAAATTTGCTAAGCCGTTAGTTAGTTACTTACCGACCTCCATCCTAAATCCAAGAATAAGATGACAGATTCCACGAAATCAGGCAGCCCGATCATGACGGCTCGTTTGTCCATCATGATGTTCCTGCAGTTCTTTGCATGGGGAGCATGGTTCGCCACATTGGGATTAGCGCTAACCAACGGAAAACTAAAAGACTTCGTCGGCGGTGCTTATGAAGCCGCTCCGATCGCTGCGATCTTCGCTCCGTTATTTTTGGGCCTGTTGGCCGACCGGCTGTTTTCGTCGCAAAAGGTGTTTGGAGTATTGATGTTGATTGGCGGGGGCATTATGTGCTTGATGCCTTCGATTGCTGCCAAGGGTCCAGAATGCGGCAGCTTGTTGGTATGGCTGATTTTAGCGTACATGCTTTGCTATATGCCAACCCTTGGCTTGGGAAACACAATCGCTTTTACTCACATTCCCAGTCCCGATAAGTTTCCGTTTGTACGCGTGTGGGGAACAATCGGCTGGATTGTTGCAGGCCTGCTGATTGGAATCACTGGTTGGGACGGTCAGTTCACGATCTTTTGGCTGGGAGCCGGTAGCTCGATCTTGCTTGGGCTGTATTGCTTCACCTTGCCAGCAACGCCGCCGCCACTTGCTGGGCAACCACTTGATCTTCGATCACTGTTTATGGTTGACGCCTTCAAGCTGCTGTTGAATTGGAATTTCTTTGTGTTCGCAATTTGCTCGACACTCGTTTGTATTCCGTTAGCGTTTTATTACGGCAGTACATCCCAGTTCCTTGGGCAATGCGGATTTGCGGCATCCGGAGCCACGATGACGCTGGGGCAAATGTCAGAAATTATCTTCATGCTCTTGATCCCGTTTTTCTTCCGCAAGCTGGGAGTCAAAATGATGATCCTGATCGGAATTGCCTGCTGGGTGTTTCGCTATTTGTTGTTTTCCTTCGGCACGGCAGATCAGACGACATGGATGTTGTTGTTGGCGATCGTGCTTCACGGCGTTTGTTACGACTTCTTTTTTGTCACTGGCTTTATGTATACCGACCAAAAAGCCCCAAAGGAAATTCGCGGACAAGCTCAGTCATTGCTCGTGTTTCTAACCCAAGGTATCGGAATGTTCTTTGGATACCGAATCATGGCTGGCAGCAACTTGTTCGGAATTCCACTGAACCTGACGTTTGGCAAGTATGGTCAGCAGGTATCTAGCTCAATTAGTTATAATGAGTCACTAAAGGCTGCGATTGGCGAGACCAACGAGGTGAGCTTCTTGGATAAGTTCGGGCAAATGTTTACTCGAAGCTTGCCGGATAGCTTGCCAGCTGAGGATCTCTCGACAACGATGGGCCAATGGCAGAATTTTTGGATGTCACCGGCCATTATGGCAGCGATCGTGTTTGTCGTCTTCGCGCTGCTTTTTTGGGATCGCACTAAAGCTACTGCTGACGACGAGAGCTAGCGGTAGCAGTCTTCCCAAAATCTCGAAAAACCCCCAACTCAAGCTGGATAAACTTTACCGGTTGTACCGATAGTATCGGCAGTACGGTTTATTACGATTATTCCGGTTAGTTGGTCACTCCCCCCATGGCTCGACTACCTAGGGTTCTCTGTGTGTTGGTGCATGCATGGATTGCTAGGACATTGATCGCGTTCATTCGCTGTCGATGACTTGCATGAGGTCATGTTCAAACAGAGCGAATCCCTAAGTCTCTATTTGGAGTGGCCCGCGATGGGTTTGAGAAAAACGATTTTGGCACAAGCTTTGAAGCACGTTGCATCGCTGACGTTGGTTTTGGGTGTGATTGGTGGTCTCCACTTAAACACCGCATTTGCTGTGGCCACAAAATATCAATCGTCACAGCAGTTGATTCAGCAAGCCGGTTACGGCGACTCTGTCCTTGAAGGCAAAATAGAAACGGTGTCGGCGGACATGGTGCACACGCCCCAATCCGCTGGTACTTCGGCGCGAATCGTTCCCTCAAAACCCGCCTTTGCACCTCCAGCTAGACATCAAGCAAGTATCAATCGACGGGCGCTTGTAGCTCAAGGCCGGATGATTTCTGCAAGGTTCCCTCAGGAACCTAGTGTGCTTGAAAGCCCAGCGAAAAACCCTGCCGAGCCATTGCAACAGCAAGACGACCCAAAGAATTTTTTCGGCGATAATCAACCAATGCCTACGGTGCCAAGGAATGAGGCTCCTCAAACAGATGAAAGAAACACTCCCGATGATTCGGATCAGCAAACGGGAGAGTTACCGCCGGAGGTTTTTCGAAACCCGTTTGAAAAAGAACGCCGAAAAAAACCAGACAAACCGTCGGTAGAAATCCCAAATCAAACATTGCCCGATATCCCTGACGTTCCGCCAAACAAAAGAAGCGAGTCTTCCGGCGGATCGAATACTCGGCCCCAACTGCCGTTCTCGCTACAAACCGACAAAGTCGACGACGAAATCCTTTACCAACATGGTCGCAGATTCAACACATCACCCAGTCAATCAAATGTTTACCGAGCCCCAGGATCAAACAGCCGCGCGCAACCAGACAACGAAATCTATTTTGTCCCAGCGTATGATCCCATTCCTAATAAACAACAATCACCGTTCTCACTGCCACCAGTGACACAACCGGGACAACATTTTCAGCAAACACCAGCGTGGCCCAATCAATATCATCAGCCGCAATATCAACAGCCACCAATACAGTATGCAAGTCCTCAACAGTACTTGCCCACACAAGATCCACCAGTCTACTCTTGCGTCGTTGACCCACCAGCGAATTTAGATTGCATTAAAGGCCCAATGGCACCAGTACGTCGTCGTTTAGCCGATAAAGTTAAGCATGAACTCAAGGATGAATGGGGCTTCGGAGATTATCGGACTTGCAGCAACAGTTGCTGCTCGCCTTGCGAGTCGAACGCTTGTACGTCATGCCCCGTGTTTTATCTTGGATTTCAAGGAGCTTGGAACGACGCGTTTGACGTCTCGAATGACTTAGGATCTGAATTAGTGCTCGACGATGGATCGGCATTTTTCTTTAGCCTTGGCCGTATGAATGGTCGAAACCTGAGAACAGAAATTGAATTGTCGTTTCGAGACAACGATATCAGATCGCTCCTAACAGGCGGCGACGAACTACCAGCTACTGGCCAGTTGCGAGCCTTCTCCGGTATGGCAAATGCTTATTGGGAATTTGTGGACTTCCCTACGGGTCGCTTTAAGCCATACCTCGGTGTTGGCGTGGGATTCATGAGTCTTACAACAGACCTACGTCTTACCAATGGCCTAACATCGTCGAACAACCAAGATGATGATTCAAGCTCTAGTTTTGCGTATCAATGGATGGCAGGCTTGAACTACAAAGTCAGCAATCACTTGGACCTGTACGGCGAATACCGCTTTGTTGACGCAGAAAGTTTTGGCATAAGTTCCGACCGAAATGACTTGTCAGGGAACTTCGGTTACTCAGCCGATTCAGTCGGCGTAGGGATTCGCTGGAAATTCTAGTGAGCACGTAGCTTGGTGCTGAAGTATCTATTGCGAACGACAAGCTCCTTACTTTATCAAAAAAGAGGGTAACTCGATGAATACCTGGATTGGGTGCTTTTGGGTTGCTGTTGGCGGTAGTTTCGGAGCGTTGGCGCGATTCGGGATCGCAAACTTGGTTCGCCGCTGGAGCTTAACCACTTTCCCACTAGCAGGCTTTCCACTTGGGACACTCGGCGCAAACTTGCTTGGCTGTTTCTTGATAGGTTTGCTTTTTGGCAGTAGCATCGCCGAAAAAGCTCCCGCAATCAAACTCGGCGCTGGTGTAGGATTCCTTGGTTCGTTAACAACGTTTTCAACATTTAGCGCTGAAGTGGTAACGCAGTTAAATGAAGGCCAGTGGCTAACGGCGTTCGGCTATACATTAGTTAGCGTTTTTGCTGGCCTACTATTGGTATTTGCTGGCATGGCTGTTGCCAATGGATTTCGAGCGACAACATAAGCAAGCGTCACCTAATCCGTTAGCCTTGTTCAGCCACATAGACTGCCAACGCCTTGCTTGGCAACGTGTGACTATGGCTTTTGGAAAGCACAGGTCCGTCAAGGTTCTCAAAGATATCGTTGGGAGATTCCGCAGCGGTGTCGACAAACAGCCGCCATGTTTTCGACTTCGCAATTGCTGGCAACATAAACTGACAACCCTGACTGCTGGAATTAATCAGCAACAGCACGTCGCGCCCGACACCTTGCGGATCATCGACCGGTAGCGGAGCTGCCAGCAAGCAAACGATCGGATGGTCTCCTTCGTGCCACTGAATCGCAGTACCAGGTGCGCTGAACCAACTGACGTCGGCCCAACCATCTTTACTGTCTGGTACACCGCTGAGAAATTGCGTGCGACGGACGGTCGGTTGAGATCGCCGAAACTGAATCAATGATCGGCAAAAGTGAATTAAGTCCGAATTGACTTCTGCCAGATCCCAATTTAACCAGCTGATTTCGTTGTCTTGGCAATAAGCATTGTTGTTTCCATTTTGAGTTCTGCGGAACTCGTCACCTGCAACAATCATTGGCACGCCTTGGCTAAGCATTAGCGTAGCGACCATGTTTTTGATCTGTCGCAACCGGAGTGCGTCGATGATTGGTTGATCGGTTGGTCCTTCGACACCGAAGTTCTCGCTAAAGTTATGATTGTCTCCGTCGCGATTATTTTCACCGTTGGCTAAGTTATGTTTATCCTGATAGCTGACCAAATCGTTTAGCGTAAAACCGTCGTGTGAAGTAATGAAGTTGATGCTATTGCATGGTGGGCGTCCGCCTGGCTGGTAAAGGTCTGCCGACCCTGCTAGTCGCGTTGCCAAGGCACCTCGTTTTCCTCCATCTCCTCGCCAGTAACTACGAATGTCGTCGCGATAACGGCCATTCCATTCCGCCCATCGATCATCGCCAAAGGAACCAACTTGATATGCTCCAGCAGCATCCCAAGCCTCGGCAATGATCTTAGTGTCCGCCAGCAAAGGATCTTCGCCGATCATTTCGACTAACGGCGGGTTGGGGACCAAGTGGCCATTTCGGTCGCGACTCAAAATCGAAGCCAAGTCAAATCGGAAACCGTCAATGTGATAATTGTGAACCCAGTGACGTAAGCAGTGAAAAATCATCTCGCGAACAATCGGGTGGTTACCGTTGACGGTGTTGCCACAGCCTGAGTAGTTTTTGTAATGACGCTGGTCTGGTTCAAGCATGTAATAAACCGAGTTTTCCAGCCCCTTAAAGCTAAGCACCGGGCCGTTTTCATTGCCTTCGCAAGTGTGGTTGAAAACTACGTCCAAGATCACTTCGATGCCAGCTTTGTGCAACGCTTTGACCATTTGTTTGAATTCATGAACTTGCGCGCCGGGAGTTGGATCGGCCGCGTAGCCACGGTGGGGCGCAAAGAATGCCATCGAATCGTATCCCCAATAATTAGGCCGCTCAAGCACGTTACCGTTGGGCGCATTAATTGGAAACTCGTGGATAGGCATTAACTCGACTGCAGTTACTCCCAGTGACTGAAGGTAGGGTATCTTTTCGATCACACCTAAATAGGTTCCTGGGTGTTCCACCCCACTGGACGGGTGTTGAGTAAACCCACGAACGTGCATTTCGTAGATCACGGACTCGGAAATGCAACGGCGCAAATGACGGTCACCTTCCCAGTCAAAACGATCATCCATGACGACGCATTTAGGCGGTCGCACGATTCCATCGTTACTAGATTGAAAAGTTCCAGCAAGTGCTTTTGCGTAAGGATCGATCAGGCGTGACTGGGATTGAAAACGCATCCCTTGGCTCGGCGCGTTGGGACCGGATGCCTGAAAGTGGTAGAGTTGACCAACTTTGACACCTGGGACGTAAATGCTCCAGATGTCTCCCCAGCGATTTTGGTCTGGATCGAAGGTAACAATGTGAGCGGGTTCTAGGTCATTAACATTGTCGTACAAGAACACCCGCATCTCGGTTGCATTGCGGCTAAAGACAACAAATTGAACGCCAGCTTCGTCGACGACGGCACCGTAAGGAAGGCGATGCGTGAATTGGAGTTTGGGATGAGTGTGTTGCATAATTTCTAGCATTGGCCAAGATCCGTTTTTCTTCAATTTCCAGTGACAAAACATGTCACTTTTGAATAACTCCAGTTTATCGACAACGGTGGCGAATTTCTGGGCGGAATTTCGACCGATTGGGTTATTCGGCCTCTAGTTGGCAGTGGAATCGGCCTTAATAGCGTCTTAAGGCGAAACCTGTACTGAAAATACCAACTGAAACGAAATAAAAGGGTCTAGCAAGCTTTCTATGGTGCTTTCCACCCTTTCGGTTATCACGCGAATCGAAGAAAATGGCGACCTCTATATTTTCCAGATCCCATCTTGGCTTGCTTGGCGGCCCGCAATAACGACCGCTTCAATCAAAAATATGACAGGCGTTTCCTACAAAGATTCTGGCGTCGACTTGGACGTCTACAACGAAGCGATGAAGCGATTGCCTCGCTTGATGCACCGAACGTTTTCACCTCGCGTAAAAAAACTCGACGGTGGCTTCGCCGGTTTGTTTCAGTTAGATTTCAACAACAAGCTATTCAAGCGAAATTACAAAAACCCGACGATGGTTGCTTGCACTGACGGCGTTGGTACAAAACTCAAACTAGCTCAAATGCTAGATCGTCACGACACTGTTGGAATCGATTTGGTTGCGATGTGTGTCAATGACGCGATCTGTTGTGGCGCGGAACCATTGTTCTTTTTGGATTACGTGGCAATGCCCAAAGACGAACCGACCGTCCTTGAGCAGATCGTTTCTGGAATCAGTGACGGTTGTGTTGCTGCAGACTGTGCATTGCTTGGCGGAGAAACTGCGATTATGCCGGACCTGTATCGCCCCGGCGAATATGATTTGGCGGGATTCTGCGTCGGCGTTGTTGATCAGGATCAACTGATCGACGGTCATGCAATCACCCCGGGCGATAAAGTGATTGGAATCGCATCCAGTGGTGTTCACAGCAACGGTTTTAGCTTGGTGCGAAAAATTGTATTTGACGTCGCCGGCCTGACGCCCGACTCATTGGTTGCTGATACAAACCAAACGGTTGCCGACACATTGATTGAACCGACAGTAATTTACACCAAGGCAACTCGACAAATTCTGTCGCATTACAAAGTCAAGAACGTCGTGCATGGCATCGCTCATATTACTGGTGGCGGCCTCGAAGAAAACCTCGAACGGATCACTCCGGCAGGCATCGATATTGAAATCGACGGTAGCGTTTGGGAACGCCCCGTGGTGTTTCCTTGGCTGCAGGATTTGGGCAAGGTCGAATCGGATGAAATGCATCGAGTGTTCAATATGGGCATTGGGCTTGTGATAATCGTCAGTGATTTTTATGCAGATTCTATTTCGCGAATGCTCACCGCAGCCGGCCACGCGAATTGGACGATCGGCGAAGTAAAAGAACTACCTATCGGCAGCGATAGAGAGAAGCGCGTTACTGTTTTCAACAAGTAATTCATTCAGCAATCCCTCACGATATCAACGCCATTTATAACTTCGCGTTTGTTTTCAAGGTATTCTTATTAACGACAAAATCGACAACCCAAAGCCTGGTTTTGGAATGTTCGGCGGAGTTTTCACCCCGTGTACATTGACAATACTTGGCGTGATCATGTTCTTGCGTTTTGGCTACGTAGTGGGCCAAGCGGGAATCATTTACGCGTTAGCAATCATCGCTGTTGCCAAACTGATCACGGTGCTGACGACTCTGTCGCTGTCAGCGATCGCGACCAATACTGAAGTTAAAGGCGGCGGCGCTTACTTCTTAATCAGCCGAAGTTTAGGAGTCGAATTCGGTGGAGCGATCGGCTTGGTGTTCTTTTTAGCACAAGCGATTTCGGTGGCGATGTATGTGATTGGATTTACTGAAGCCTTGGTGACGGCCTTTCCAAACATAGGCCTGTCATTCGCTGCAATCGCGACCATCTGCAACACATTTGTTTTCGTCTGCGTTTACATCGGTGCTGGCTGGACGATCCGGTTGCAGTACTTCATTTTGGCAGCACTGTTGGTTTCACTGTTGTCTTTTTACCTCGGAGCGATACCGGCGTTCGACTCAGGAACCTTCACGGATAATTTGTCGAGCAACTTCGACGAGGGTGTTTCGGTTTTTACGATGTTTGCATTGTTCTTCCCTGCAGTAACAGGAATCATGGCAGGCGCGAACATGTCAGGAGATTTGAAAGACCCGGCACGAGCAATTCCTTCAGGTACGCTATGGTCGATTATTTTTACCGGATTGATTTACGCGAGTTTGGCGTTGCTGATGGGCGGCGCAAGAGACGCGACGGCGCTGAAGAGCTTGGACCCCAACGCTCCGCTAGTGATTGCGGAGATCGCTTGGTCTAGTTGGCTAATCAGTGCGGGGGTGTTTGCGGCGACATTGTCTTCGGCACTGGGCAGTATGATGGGCGCGCCGCGAATTCTACAGGCCTTCGCCAAAGACAACGTATTCCCTTCAATTCGTGGCTTTGCTGTAGGAGCTGGCAAAACAGATGAGCCACGACGTGCGACCATTGTGACGTTCGTGATTGCTCAGGCTGCGATCTTATTGGTCTCGGATCTTAACGCGATCACCCCGCTGATTACGATGTTCTTCATGATCACCTATGGCCTACTGAACTTGGCGACTTTTTCCGAAGCTATCACTAAGAACCCAAGCTACCGGCCGCGTTTTCGCTACAGTCATTGGATCACCTCGTTAGCCGGTACAGTCGGTTGCGTGGCGGTGATGTTTCTAATCAACTGGTCGTGGGCCTTGATCGCAATTTTCGGAATGGCGGTTTTGTACTTTTACATTTCTAATAAACAAGTAGAAACTCGTTGGGGAGATTTGCAAAACGGTTTACTGTTTGAACGTACGCGGAAAAACCTATACCGGCTGGAAAAGGAATTGCACCATCCTAAAAACTGGCGACCCATCATTTTAGCCCTCGGCGGGGCCTCCAAGACTCGGCCTTACCTATCGATGTATGGCCACTGGCTGGCTGCTGGACACGGCGTATTATCGTTGGGCCAAGTCATTCAATCAGATGTTGAAAATCGATTGAAACGAGTCGTGAATCAAGAGCGTTTACTTTACAGCTTCATTAACGATCACAAACTAGAAGCATTTCCCGCAGTGGTTGCCGCTCCAACGGTTGCCGAGGGTATGGAGTCGCTCGTTCAGACCCATGGCCTAGGCGCGTTGCGTCCAAACACAGTTTTGCTGGGATGGCCACAGTCCCAAGGTGAGCCGGATGCGTTGCAAGAAAAGTTGGAAAACTACGCGGAAACGCTAAATACGGTCGCATCCTTGGAGCGTAGTTCGATCGCACTAAAATTCTCGACAACTGCGATGGAGCGTAAGGCTCGGCATGTTCCTCTTGGCACGCTGGACGTTTGGTGGAGAGGTAGCCAGAACGGTGAACTAATGTTGTTGCTGGCTCATTTGTTAACGCAAAACCAATCTTGGCGGTCGCGCCCAATTCGCTTGATTCGAACCATTCAGAACGAAGCGGGCCGAGAAGAAGTGTTGAAGCATTTGAACGAGTTGATCGAAAAGTCTCGTATCCGCGCTACACCACACGTCGTGGTTACTGACGATCCATACAAAGCAATCTCACAAACATCCCGTTCAGCTGCAATCGTATTCATGGGGATGAGTTTGCCAGAAACAGGAAAAACGAACGAGTTCTTTGATCGAATGGAACAATTGGCTGGTGAGTTACCGCGAATCGCCTTTATCCGCAGCGCCGGCGGCATGTGCTTGCACTCGTAAACACTCGCTACGAAGCCTTATGCTCGATCAAATGGAAATGCGATCACCGCGTCTATTCGGTCTTCCTGTAAAGCCAACATCAACAATCGATCCACGCCCAACGCCACGCCCGTACACGCCGGTAAGCCTATATGCATGGCATCCAACAAACGACTGTCGCTCGGTAACATCGGTTGTCCATCGGTCTTTCGCTGTTGATTCGTCTTTTCATTTCGAGCAATTAGTTCGTCCGCGTCTAGTAACTCGTGATACCCATTGGCCAACTCAACGCCACGATAGTAAATTTCAAAACGCTCAGCCACCTCCACATCGCCTTCGAATTTGGTTTTAGCTAGCGCGGCCTGAGAGGCGGGGAAGTGATAAAGCACCTCTGGAGCTTCAACGCCCAGTCGTGGCTCAACATGTCGCGATAAAATTACATTCAAATGTTCATCGCGATCGGGATCTGCTTTTGTCCCAGACAAACTGGCCAACTGATCAATAGAGGCAGTGAAAGGATCCAATCCGGTTGCTTCGACAAACGCAGTTCGATAGCTGATTCGGGTTGCAGGCTTGGTATCTAAGATCGATTGAATCAAACTTTCCAACAACAGCATCCCCTGCTGCATGTCGTCGCCCACCCGGTACCATTCGAGCATCGTGAACTCGGGATTATGTTGACTCCCAGTCTCACCAGCCCGAAACGCCTTGCAAATCTGGTAGATTGAATCGGCCCCAGCAGCCAGCATTCGTTTCATCGCAAACTCTGGTGAAGTCTGTAAGAACACGACTGCTTGCGCGTCGGCTCGCTGCCCAGTAATCTGTTGCCGATTTATTTGGATCGGGTGCAGATGCCGATCGACCACGGTGTCTCGCGACAGCAGTGGGGTTTCGACTTCAAAAAAACCTCGTTCGTCAAAAAAACGACGTAATTGCTGCAGCAGTATAGCCCGGGATTTCAATGACGACGTTTTGGCTGATGGCAACGGGCCGAGGCTGGATAAGCGATTCATGTGCCCATTCTGCCATCGATCCCTTGCCCAGCAAAGAGGCCAAAAAATGATGAATGAGTGATTTTTCCCCTAATATTTAGATTTACCAAGCCACCAAGGCAATTACCAACAAGACATCATTGTTTAATTTTTACAAGCCACAAATCAATAAGCTAGGAGGATTTGGCGACTCTGGCAAAAGAAGGCTTGTCGACACGATACAAAGAATTTCGGCAAAATACAAAAAAGCGATATGTTCGGCAAAATCCCACATTCTTATTCAACCCCTACAATCCAACACCCGATAACTTCAGTGAACGGAATCTCTATTGATTCTTTGTAGATTTGCACGCTGCATTAGCAGGAAGAAAAGCGATGGCTTTAAAACGAACATTTATGATTGGAGTTATGCTGGCTTGCGGAATGCTGACCAGTGCAACTTGGGGCCAAAATCATACGCCTGGCACCATTTTCGAACGAACTCCTGGGTCCGCACACAGTTTACCTTTTGCCACCCCTGGAGTGTTTGACTACGACACTCAGGTATTTGCTCCACTGGAATTTACCAACGGCAAAGAAAAGGAACCAAACTCTGGTTTCTATTTCGACGTGGCTCGAACGTACACCAGTGTAGAACGAGCGACCAACTTTGATGTGGGATTGAACCGTCAAACCAGTAATGGTAGCGAATATTTGTGGGGAACTAGGTATGAACTTGGCTGGTTTAACAAAGAAGACCGAGGTTGGCATGCAGTCTATCATCGAACTGAGGGGCTTTTCACTGCGAACAATCAGCAAGCGGCATTTGCTTCGACATCGGCTATAGGTAACATTCAACTAACGACTTTTGAACTTAACCGAACGTTCCGCCAAACAGTTTCGAATGGTACAGTATTCGAACCGTCCATTGGTCTTCGGTACAACTGGATGCGAGATCAAATAACAGACAATACGCTAGCTTCTGGTGGTGGAACGAGTATATTTTTCCAACGAGCGTCTAACAGTGCTATCGGTCTTCAAATTGGGGCACGTGCATCAAAGCGGCGTGCTCGATGGCGTTTTACTTACCGAGGCAACCTGGCCGCCACCTATAACCAGCAAAGGCTAACCACAAACGATTCCATCGATGGTGGTGCATTTATAACTTTCGTTGAACAAGACCTTTCAGACCAGTCGTTCGTTCCAATTCTTGACGGACTTGCAGAAGCCGCGTACAACGTTACTCGCGATATCACATTGAAAGCTGGCGTTCATGGAATCTACACTTGGAACGGAATCTTACGGGCAAATACCGCCGCTACACCCTCCAACAGTTCTTCCGCTGGGTCGGCCGCTGGTACACCTCCGTTTTTAGCAGATGATGAAAGTTACATCGCAGCTGGTTTCACTTTTGGAATTGAATGGCGTCGCTAAAAGAAATTGATACTTAGCAGTTTCTTGTCGCAAAATAACGTGCATGTAAAAATTGAAACGCTGGTGAGTCTAATCACCAGCGTTTTTTCATTTGATTCAGCACATACCTGAGGCGGCAAAGCTCAACTCATGGCTACAACATCGGCAGCCAATTCTCTTCAATTTGGCGCCTCGAAGTCCGCAGACTCAACCACCAATTTGATACATCGCTTTGGTCGGACGGACAAAACTAAAGTCGTCGCTTCCATGACCTCGCTTTTTTGCGGCAATTGCTTCACGTACAATGGCTTCGATTTCGTCATCGCTCCCGTGTCGCAACGCTTCTTTCAAATCCCATTCCGCGTCCGAGAATAAACAATTTCTGAATTTTCCTTCAGCCGTGACACGCATTCGGTTACACGTACTGCAAAATGGCTGAGTCACCGAGTCGATAAATCCAATTCGCAGCTGACGAGCTTCCTCACCGACATATTGAAAATCAATTGCAGGTTGACTCGAATCAGCAACGACAACCGGCTCGATTTTCCCAACCCGTTCGTTGATCAGTCGCCGCAGTTGACTACCCGTCCGAACGTCTTGACGTTGCCAAGCTTCACTACCGTCCAACGGCATGAATTCGATAAACCGCAATTCCAGTTGTTGCTGCAAACAAAACTCGGCCAACTTCACGATTGCGTCGTCGCCAACAATTGGTAACGGAACCGCATTGACTTTGATCTTTTCAAAACCGGCACGCTTCGCTGATTCAATGCCTTCAAAAACCTTGTTCAAAACATCACGCCGCGTCACTTCTTTAAACAGCGTAGGGTCGACGGTATCTAAGCTGATGTTCAAACGATCCAAGCCCGCTTGCTTCAACTGATCGGCTTGGTCTGCCAATAAAACTGCGTTAGTCGTCATCGATACTTCTGAAATACCAGATACAGCTTTCAGCATGCCTACCAAGACAGATAACTGTGATCGGACGAGCGGTTCGCCACCTGTCAAACGAATTCGGTCGACCCCCAAAGGAGCTAATGTAGTGACCAAACGAGTAATTTGTTCAAAATTTAGCAGATCACGCTGCGGTAAAAACTTGACCGATTCCGGCATGCAATATTGACAACGAATATTGCATCGGTCGGTCACACTGATTCGTAAATTCGAATGCAAACGCTGAAAACTGTCTACAATAGGAAGTGAACGTTTTACTTGTTGAGGTTGAATATTCAAGTAACTGGGTTCCCTTCCACCCACTCGGCATGCCCATCAGGATGCAGGTCACGCTTCCAAATTGGTGCTCGTTTTTTCAGTGTTTCCAAAATCCACTCTGCCGCAGCAAAACTATCGGCGCGATGTGGCGTGCTAACAGCCACAGCTACACTAGCTTCTGCCAACGCAACGGTTCCGAATCGATGCACAATCGAACACTTCTGTATCGGCCAACGCTCCATTGCTGAATTGCGGATCACTGTCAATTCCTTCAACACCATCGCTTCATAACCTTCGTATTCCAGTTGAACCGTCTCTTTCCCTTTGGTGAATTGTCGAGTCGTTCCCAAAAATAACACGTTCGCCCCCGCGTCGGGTGTAGATACCGAAGCTAGAACTACATTGGAGTCGATTGGTTCTTTAGTAAATTCAATCATCTTGTTAACACAAATACTTAGTATCACTGAAAAGCAATTTCCTCGCTTACGTGCATCCTTAATAGATGCTCCTTCTGTCTTCTATTGCGTTCAACCACCACTAACCGGCGGGATCATCGCGATTTCAAGTTCAGAATGCAGTTCTGTAATGTCGGTCGCATATTGGTGATCGACCGAAAACGCGCAGCGCTCAATCATCGCTGCCGAACTCGGTTCACGTTCAACTAGCGCGGCTTTCAGATCAGCAACTTTTGCTCCGTCCGGCAAATCAACGCAAATTTTGGACTGACCAAACCAATCTTTGGAAGTCGCAAACAACAATAATTCGATTTTCATGAAGTCACCAAGTCGCCGCTACGTCGGTCAAATAAACCTTCTAATTCGGGCATTAAGCCGTAGGCCATCGCTAAGATTTTAATCGGATGCACCGTCGGCTTCGTTGTTCCCTGTTCCATTTGAATTTTACAAGTACTGCACTCAGTCGCACCGGCAATCACATCGGTACTTCGCATGGCATTGATCAATGCTAATCCCATTCGCAAGCTACGTACATAATTTTTTTGCTTGACCCCAAAGGTACCTGCCATTCCACTGCAGCCCTTGTCCAGCAGATCGACTTGGAGCCCCGGAATCAACCGCAACAGTTCTAATGCTGGAATCTCTTCACTAAGAGCGCGCTGGTGACACGGTAAATGATATCCAATCGCCGCATTAATGGGTTTAAAATCCAACCCGAGATCACCTGATTGATGTAATTGCCACAAGAAGGATGAAGCATCGACGGTGCTCGCAGCGACCAATTCAGCGTCGCTGTCATCAAGCAAGTGAAGATATTCATGGCCGATAGCAAGCGCCGCTGAGGGTTCGGTGGTGACGATCTGGAACCCTTGCCGTACCCAATCTGCTAATTGTTCGACGTTCCGTTGCGCCAGTTTTTTTGCTCGACCAACCACGCCTTCGCTAATTAGAGACATCCCCGAGACACCTTGTCCCGACGGAACAACGACGTCAATTCCATTGTGCTGCAAGACTTTGACAAACGCCTGCCCTAATTCAACGTCATTCCAGTTAACAAAAGCATCGACAAAGAAAACCACCTTGTGTGATTGCTGCTTGGATGGGCGTCCCAATTTTTGCTTGGACGACCACCGCATAAATGTGGTGGTCGAAAACAGCGGTAGTTTACGGCCTTGAGCAATGCCAAGTGTTTTGTCCAACAGCCAGCGAGCAAATCGATTCCGCAATAAGTAGTTGGTCAGCCACGGCGTAAGACCAGCAAGTTCATACATCCAGTCCAGTCGAGCCATCAACCAATCACTAAGTCGACTGCCGTTGCTTAAGTAATACTGGGCCTTCGCCTCAACCATCATTTTGGGAACATCGACCGCTGCAGGACATTCCAATCGGCACTGATGACAGTTGATACACAAATTGGCAATTTCCTTAAATTCGTCGGTTGCCAAATGTTTTGAGTCCAGTTCACCAGTCACAATCCCGCGCATTAAGTTTGCTTTGGCTCGCGGGGAGGCTTCTTCCCGTGGAGACGAGCGAAAAACCGGACACATGCGTTCAAGTGGAGAATTAGACCGACAGCGACCACAGCCATTACAGTTGCGAGCGGCAAGTGCGATTTGAGGTAGTTGCCAATTCAGTTCTGGTTCAAAAATCGGCAATGCAGTTGATTTGGATTTAGCATTTTTCTTCTCGCGATTTTTCTGTGTTCTACTCGCCCTCTGTCGCCCTTGAGAGTCGACTGCATCTTGTTTCCCAGGAAGCGCCCATTTTTTGGGCACTTCCGCCAGCAACTCCTCCTCACTAGTCGAATCGATGGCGGCAGCCTGAGTTTCGCTTTCGAGAAACCGCCGACTGACGACAACCGACCGTAAGTTGTCGCCCAATGCCGAATGCGGATGACCCGTAATTTTTCCGGGATTAAAGACATGCTTAGGATCAAATGTACTTTTGATTTCAGAAAACGCAGACGTAAGCTTCCCATATTGCTTTTTCAAAAACCAAGTTCGACTGAGTCCGTCGCCATGCGAACCACTGATCGTCCCACCCAGCGATAAGACATATTCGAAAAGTTGATCAGAAAAACGCTGCATTCGCTTTGCATCTTCTTCACTGGACAAATTTACGAACGGCCGAATGTGAATCGATCCTTGTGGTGTGTGCGAAAATAATGATGCAGTGATTTGGTTGTCATTAAATATCCGATGTGCATTGCTCAAGAACTCGGGCAAGCAATCTGGTGGAATTGCCAAGTCTTCCACGAACGGTAAGGCGCGGCGGTTGCCCTTCAACCGATACAAGCTTGGTACAATCCGCCGTACGATTCGCCAGTACAGGTTACATTCATCCAATTGAGTCGTCATTCGAATATCACAATTCCACTTTTTCCGACGAACGATTCGCTGTTTTAAGTGGTCAAACCGTTCTTTTACCGATCGGTCGTCCATGCCTTGAATCTCAACTAGCAACATTGCCTCGGCATCACTTGGAATCAATCGTTGAAACTCGGACTTAGTTTCTCGAGCTAGTGACAACAGCCGGCGGTCAAGTAAATCACAAGCGGCCACTCCCATTTTCCCGATCTCTAAAGCTGCTTTACCCGCCGTTTCTAAGCGATCAAAAAAAAGTAATGCAACACCACGGTGTTTACAAATAGGCTTGGTCATGAGCGTCGCTTCAGTGATAACACCGAGCGTACCTTCAGCACCCACCAGCAATTGCGTCAAGTCAGTTTGGTTTCCTTGCTGCAAATCAAATACGTTGTAGCCAGCTTGATTTACTTTAGTTCGAGGCTGACGCTTCACCCTAGATTTTTCGTAGCGATCAACAACCCCTTTGACACGACTAGCCAACAACTGCGAACGCAGGCCAGGATACGCGTCGCTCGATGCAATGTTACTACCTGAAAGAAACTCGACGACTTCTCCACCACCAATCACCACTGTCATCTTGAGCACGTTCTCACGCGGCGTTCCGTCAACCACCCAATGGCTGCCAGAGTTATTCATTGACAGCGTGCCGCCGATGGTTGTGACATTTCGAGTCGCTGGGTCTGGCGGGTAAAATCGATCGTGCAGTTGCAACTGTCGGTTGAGTTCTCCCAAAACTATTCCAGGTTCAACAGTTACCGAATCTCGTTCAATTGCCTTTACGCGTCGCATGGAATAAGAAAAATCCAAGACTAAACCATTTCCTACACACCCACCTGCAACATTGCTGCCGCCACCCCGCGGGATGATGCTCAAATCATTATCTTCAGCGTAATGAACGCAAGCGACCACATCTTCGGTGTTGGCAGGAAACACAACGCCACTTGGTTGAACTTCATAGATCGATGCATCGCTAGCGTACATCTGCAGAAAGTTGTCGTCACAACGGATGGAACCCGAAAGTTGCCCAGCGAGATCAGCTTGAATTCTTGCGCGGTCAGCGTCCATTTTTTACTAGCGAAAGTGCGTCGTGGCAGGGCAGAGCGATTACAAAAATCTAGTAAACAAGGCTGTTGAAATCGACTGTGCCTGCCCACTATTTCGAAAGTTACTGTCAAGAGGGTTATTGACAGTGATTATATATCCTACCCTTTGGGCGACAACGCTCCAACAGTCGACGGCGTCCAATGATTGAATATTAGGTCATCTGTGTGGTAAATCGGACCGAAAGAAACCAATGGTTACCCATTATTGAACGGCAATTCGATAAGGTGGATTTTCAATCGATAAAGAAGAAACTGCGTTGGTACTAGGTGCACGTCCCATCGGAACCACTACCGCGGAGCTTTTAGACGTTCTTAGCTAGATTTAGGTGTCACAGGGCCGCTCACACTCACCAGTGGAATTTTGAACGGCCTTCTGTTCCTTGCCGCGAGGAAGCGTCAACGTAAACGTCGCGCCATGTCCTAAACCATCGCTCGTGGCGACCAGCGATCCACCCATAGATTTCGCACTGTTCGCGCCGCTATGTAAACCGAATCCATGTCCCGACTTCTTAGTCGTAAAGCCATGATTGAACAGCTTCACAAGATTTTTTGGATCGATACCGACTCCGTTGTCGGTAACCGAAACTTGGATGTCCTCAGTCGTTTCAACCACGGATATTTCTATCTGCTTAGTTGCTTGGTGGGTATCTTGGCAAGCATGTTTCGCATTTCGTATCAAGTTAACCAAGATTTGCATCACTTGGTGCTGATCGATCGAAACGATAATATTTTTAGAGTAGTCCCGTACCAAGCGGATATTGTGATTTTCGAGTGAACTACTACTGATCGAAATCGCGTCTTCAATCAGTTGAGTTAAGTTCACGTCCTCGATTATATGTGACGTGACTGCAAACTGCTGCTGCATTGCAACAATTGTTTTGATGTGCTCGAGATGCCGCTTCGTTGAGGCTAATTCTTCTTCGATCGCTTTGCGATCGGTTGTCAACTTTTCGGCCACCATCGCCAAATAGCTCGGAATTTGCTTGCCACGGGGGTCATTTTGAAGGAAATTTGGCTGGTGAGAATTTTCTTTAAGCACCGTTGCAAGCTTGTCGATATTTTCGATGTTTGCACGAGTTGAGATTTCTTGTACTTGAGCAAACGAAGTAATGACACTGTTGAGCACGTTGCCGACGTTGTGAATAACATTGGTCGCAACCTCTGCCATGCCAGCATGACGCGAAGCATTTATTAGTTGTTTGTTGGTCTTTTCAAGCTCCAACTCAAATTGCTTTTGCGCAGTGATGTCTCTTGAAATCCCAAATGTACCGATTACTTCACCATTATGATGCATAAGCGGCATCTTTGAGGAAGTCACCCAAGTAATACTGCCGTCGAGTCGAGGCTCGGCTTCAACCTTACCAAGTATTGGCTTACCACTGCGAATGATTCCCTGCTCATCATGGAAAAATCCTGTCGCACACTCGGAGTCAAAATAGTCATAGTCGCTTTTGCCCACCATCTCTTCCGGCGACGTCGCACCTAAACGTTCAGCCAATGACTGGCTACAACAAAGAAACTTGGAGTTCAGGTCTTTGAAATAGATCATGTCATCGCAGTTCTCCATCAAATTGGTGACCAGAACTTGCTCACGAGACACGCCTTGGATCACATAGGCAAAACCAGTGGTTACGTTTGTTTCGTCCGACAGCAAATGGCAACGTACCGAAAAGTTCTGCATGATCGGATTATGCAGAGACAAAAAACGAGTCGCCGTCTGCCGCTCTGCGTAAGCAACCTGCCTTAATTGCTCTAGACAATCAATAAAGGCGCCATCGATCGGCAGTTGCATGATATTTTGGCCATAAGCCTCACTAATATTAAAACGCTCGCACGCTTGATTGGCGTACTCAATTTTTCCAGCGAGATCTGTGTAAAAAATTGCTTGTGTTAAATTAGCTACGATGTGAGACGCAAAGCTGTTGTGAATATAATTAGCCATTGCAGAATTAACAGGAAGTTGTGATTAGTTGTGAATCGCCTGCCAGTTGAAATTTCTTCAGGCAGATAATTCGTTAACGTCGCCTGGGCAAAGTGACAACAAAGAGGGTACAGCGGCATTAGCCGAGCGATGTGACAGCGTTAGCGTTGTCTAGTTCATTTGGGTTCTGTTCACATAGCTGACGTGCAAGTTTAGTAAATTGCGACCATTGACGCTCGAACGCACCAATGACAACAGGATCGAAGTGTCGCCCGACCTCAGATAAGATCAACTGCTTGGCATCCTCAACCGACATAGCTTTTTTATAAACACGTTCGGTCGTCAACGCGTCAAAGACATCTGCAACCGCCACGATCCGAGCCGACAATGGAATATTTTGGCCGGCCAAACCATTCGGGTAACCAGATCCATCAAATCTCTCATGATGGAAACGTGCGATCTCCGCCGCGATTTTCAAGAAACCGCTACAGCTTGAGTGCTTGGCTGTGTCTTCAATCGCCTCAGCGCCGATTTCGGCATGAGTTTTCATAATCTTGAATTCATCTGGAGTCAGGCGACCCGGCTTCAGCAGAATCTGATCAGGAATACCAACTTTACCAATGTCGTGAAGCACGCTCGACCGACAGACTTCGTCTTGGAAATTACAATCGATTTGGTCTGCATAACAACTGTTTTGCGCTAAGTCTTCCACCAGTATTCGAGTGTAGCCTTGAATGCGGTCCAAATGCTTGCCAGTTTCAGGGTCGCGACTTTCGGCCAATCGAGCCAAGGTGTAAAATACTAAGTCCCGAGTATCGGAAATTTCTTTGGTTCGTTTTCGAACCATCGATTCCAGCTGTTCCGTTTTTCGGTTGGCAATCTGAGTCAAGCACCAACGAGAGGTTTGAGCAGCTGCAATTTGGCGAAGCTCGATCGAATCGAACGGCTTTTTTAGAACTAAAAGTTGGTCAGTACGGTTGAGCTGTTTTGATATTTCTGACCATGAATGGTCTGAATAAGCTGTACATAAAACAATAGGCAAATCTGGAGCAATTTCCCAGATTCGCTGAGCTGTTTCAATTCCGTCCCACCCCGGTGGCATGCGAACATCGATGAATGCACATGAATAGTGTCGATTACTTTCGATCGCGGCTCGAACCATTTCGAGCCCCTCTTGCCCTTGACTCGCCGAATCGATTTCGTACTTTACATCCAAAGCTTCCGGTTCAGCGGGTACATCATCAAACAGGCTGGCTTCAATTGCTGCAAAGTCTTCGTCGATAGTATCTCGCAGTATAACTTTCCTGTAGTCAGCAAGAATATCTGGATTATCATCAAGCGTCAAAATACGACGTTCGAATGGAAGACTTGTTATATTTGACGATTGTGACATGGAATTGGTGAGTTGAGGAGTACGAGTCGTCATAATTGACTGAGGCAGAAGCAGCTACTTA
>CAZHCH010000015.1:38053-52073 GCA_964530985.1 uncultured Pirellulaceae bacterium
GGTGAGTTGAGGAGTACGAGTCGTCATAATTGACTGAGGCAGAAGCAGCTACTTACCTTCTTAGTTGAAATAAATTAGCTGTAACTCGCAAAGACTAGGTTGCGGTTTAGTCCGTGATTGCCATTCGTATTGCAAACCGTTAAGTTACAACGTTAAAGAAGGCCGAATATTCGGGTGATAAGGGACACGCCTTTTCGATAATCGGAACGAACGATTCGGAAAAATCCGATTAAGATGGTTCTGATCGTAAGAACGCTTCTGTGACTGTGAATAGCCCACCAAAGAAGTCACTTTGCGTGCGTTTAGTCGCCGCCACGCAATACTCAATCAACCAGAATACATGCTGTTGAAAGAACTCAGTGCGCGTGTCTTCAATTGCCCGAAACGCCTCGTCGTCGGCCAAATCGATCGAGGCCTGCAAATCAAGATGCAGCTTCCCCATCATTGTTAACAAAAACGCAGCGTGATCGACCATTCGTTGCTGTTCCGTGAAAAGCGATGGCGGATCAATTAATTTCGCATACTCTTTGATCGAATCACAACAATCACCCTGAAAGCGACTAGAAACCACCACCGATTGGTGCGGTGGCAAGTGCCCTTTGGGCCCCAAGAAACACCGACAGAAATCAATCGCTAATGAATCGATCAACGATTCGTTAATTTCAGAAGCTGTAGGTAACCAGCCACCCGTTTCTATATAGGCTTCAGCAACTTGGTCAGCGACGAGCTGTTGTAACGTCGGGGCATCAATTTCGTGGCTCCAAAGTCGGGCCAACAAAAAATAGACGTTCGCGAGCGAAGCAGAATCGGACAAGGTATTTTTCGTTGTTGACAAATTTAAATTCGCTTGACAATTTGAATCGGAGGTCACAGCAGTACTGGGTTTTGGCCCCAAACCGGGAAGGTCGCCTTTCGTGGAACAAAAGGCGATTTTAGAGGCATAGCTTAGATCTTCTTAATCGACACAACCGTATCGTGGAACGCTTGCTGTCCGGTGATTGGGTCCGGCGAAATCGGCATCAACTTATTTTGATTCCAACCGTTTCCGGTATTCTTTTTCCATTTGGCGGGATCGCCGTTCGACTGATCTTCCCACCACATATTTCGTTCCCAGTCTGCATCACGATACGCTTTGGCATCACTTCCAACAGCCGCTCCTAGCCCCGACTCAAGCGGCGTCTTAACGCCTTTGGCGACGTTTGTGTACTCCCAGTGACCACAAGAATTACTCATCGCAATCACCTTGGGGTGAATCCCCGCCATGGTGACAATCGGAACCTTCATTGTGGAAACAACCTGTCGGCCATTTTCCATTGGCAAGTCGTCTCGTTTCAGATGCGGACTTTTTTCCTCCAGCATTTTCGAGTAATAACTGGTCAGTTCAATCCAGTCGCCATCTTCCAGTCCCATCTTCGAAGCCGTTTCTGGATTCAGCCATGCTGGATTGGAGTGAACAATCTCGGCCAACCATTTCAAGTTCATCGTTCGGCCATGATTATGAACGTTCCACTTAAAACTGGTC
Organism: uncultured Pirellulaceae bacterium; assembly: GCA_964530985.1. Classification (GTDB taxonomy): domain Bacteria; phylum Planctomycetota; class Planctomycetia; order Pirellulales; family Pirellulaceae; genus Mariniblastus. The sequence continues at coordinate 39,576 of CAZHCH010000015.1, forward strand.
ATGATCAGCTCATTATCGAGCAAATTTTTGTGTTCGCTGGGTTGGAACCAAATAGGCATTTCGTCGATTTCGACATCGTTGCCCGCATGCTGCTTCGGTCGGTTCTTCGCCTTGGCTCCGCTGGCAGCAATCAAGTCACTACAGTCTTCGTTTTTGCCAATTTTGTTAACAAACAAACTACGAATCTCAAATTTACGACTAGGTGTTTTGAAACCACGAACTGGTTTGCCGTCGATCATAATCCCGACGCCTTTACCATCTTTAAAAATCACCTGCGATTTCTCGTCAACGGTTGAACCATCCAAGTCGTCATCGGAGACTTCAAAATTGTAAGGCTCATAGAACGGATCGCGACTTTCGTCTTCCCATGCTCCTTCATCCAACAGACGTTCTAGACCAGCCTTGCCAGTCTCTGGATTTTCGTCGACGTTAGAGGCCCATTCTTTCATGTAATCCTCAAGCGATCCGTACTCGTACGCCTTTTCCATGCCCCCGCCAATTCGCTTGGCAAGCTCTGGAAAAAACTCACGCACGTCCTTCGACTCGCCCAACGGTTCAACCATCGGCGTCCGAATCCCGACGTATGGCCGCAAATTATAAGAACCACGAGCGTCAAGATCCCATCGCTCCATGTAAGTCGTCCAAGGCAACACGATATCTGCGTAGTGGGCAGTTTCGTTGTAAAAACAGTTGATGCAAACATGAAACGGAATCAATTCCTCGTCCGTCATCACCTGTTTCGTCAAACTCTCTTCCGGCCATGTCAGCGGTGCATCCAAATTGTAGGTCATGTAGGCATCGATTTTTTCGCGACGCTGCTGCAAGTACAGATAAATGATCTCACCGACTCGCATCCGCCGCCAAACATTGGCCAGTGGATACTCTGGTGGATCTTCCAGCATGCTCCACGTTTTCGCAGATGCTGGCATTTTTGGAGTTTTCACATTCGGATCTAAGCCTCCCCAAGGCGACCAACACCAGCCACCCTTCTTACCGACACTGCCGACGATTGCATTGAGCATTTGAACAGCGCGGTCGTTGTAAAAACCGTTCAGGTGAGCCGACGTTCCGCGATTACACATCGTTGTTGCAGCCGGAGCGGCATCTGCAAACTCCAACGCGATTCGACGAATATCAGCTGCTGGAACGCCACTTAGCTCTTCGGCTCGTTCGGGAGTAAATTCCTTGAGATGTTGCTTTAATTCGGCGACACTGACGTTAGTCCACTTTTCCAAGAACTCAGTATCTTGTTTGCCAGCCTCTAAGATCGCTTGTGCCATCGCAAGCGCAATCGCTCCGTCGGTTCCCGGAAACGGAAAAAATACTTCATCGCTGCCACCAGCAGTATTTGACAATCGTACATCAAACGTGACTAATTTGGCTCCATTTTCGAAGCGACCTTTTTGAATCCGACTCGCAAACGGGATGTGGCCCTGATGAGCCTCAAAGGCATTGGAACCGAAATTCAAAATATATTTAGAGTGTTCTACGTCGTTCAAATCCCAATCACTCTCCCACAGGAAAGCCAGGTTCGCCGCTCGACGGTTGCCCGAACACAGCGAACGATGACTCAACTGAGTTTTAGTCCCGAAAGCATCCAAGAACCGTTTGAGCGCATCCTTGCTACGTTGGCGGCCTTGATGAAACGCAAATTTTTCGGGGTGACCGCTGTCGCGGACAGCTTTGAGTTTGACCGCAATCTCATCCAAAGCGTCATCCCAGCTAATTCGTTTCCAATTACCTTCACCGCGTTTACCAACTCGCTTCAACGGATACAGCAAACGCTCGGGATGGTACAGGTGATTCAAGCCCGCGTGGCCGCGAGCGCACAAATATCCTCGGCTGTTGGGGTCTTTCGGATTGCCTTCGATTTTAACCAATCTACCGTCTTTGACGTGGCCAATCGTGCCGCAGATCGTACTGCACAACTGACACATGCCCGGCACTTGGGTCGTGTTTTTGTACTTGTTGATATCTGGCCAATTTTTCTTTTTCTGTGGGCCCGGCAATTGGCAAACTCCAGGCGCTGGGCCGCTACCGGTCTCGTAAGCCTTACCGCGAATCCGCTTCCACTTTTCCAAGTCAATGCCCTGTTCGGGACGCTGCTTTTTGCCGTGTTGAGTAGCCGCAGGTTTCCCGCTGCTATTGGAAGTCTCAGGACAACCGGCCAACGACGTGGCCCCCACGGCGAGACCAAGTTGCAAGAATCGGCGACGAGCACTAACGCGAGCGTTCGTTACATTGGCGGGCGTCGCGTTAGGTTCCGTCGAATCGTTTTTTAAATTCACAGTGGAGCTTTTTTTGGAGCTTGTATTTTTCATGCCAAAATCGTTTTTTTGAAGAACTTAAGAAAGGGCAGGGCGGCAACATAGCTGAACGATCAGCCAACTTGGCAGAAACGCTTAAGAACTAGCCGATGACGTTTTGCTATCGCTCGCAGATTCTGAACCGTTTTGGAGTCCAGCATCGTCAACCTTGGCATCACTTCCAGACGACTCCTGCCGAATGCCCTTCCAGTTATAGATACTGTAAGCTTCTGGGTTGTACGATTCACCTTCAGCAGGAACCCGCGGTTCGATTGCCGCCGGAGCGTCGCCGGCAAACCACATTCGTGGTTTGGTTTCTTTTTCACCCCGCAATTGCACCAAACCAACTTCAGCTTCCGCTTTTTTCTTAGCAATCGAAATATCAGAATTGGGGTCGTTTAAGTCACCAAACTTCAGCGCCTCGGCTGGGCACGTTGGCACACAAGCCGGTTCAAGGCCATGCTCGGTTCGATGATAACAGTTGTGGCACTTGACCGCTTGCTTAGCAACTGGGTCCAAATAGATCGCACCATACGGGCAAACTTCAACACAAGTTCCATGACCGCAACAAGTCTCGTAATCGACCGCGACGGTACCACCTGATTTTTTGTGCAAAGCTCCGCAAGGGCAAGCCTTGATACATGGTGCGTCTTCGCAATGCTGACAGGACATCGGCATGAACAGACGCGCCACTTTGGGGTAGTCGCCTTGGTCCTGATAGAACGTTTGTCGAATGTAATTGCCGAGTGGAACGTCGTTTTCAGACTTGCAACTGACTTCGCAGCCATGACAACCAAAGCACTTTCGCGTATCCACGAACCAACCGAGTCGCTTACCGTCATCCGGCGCCGTCATTCGGTCTTGCCAGTATTCTTGTGGCTGAAAAAGATCGTTGTCTTTTGGTTGAACGGTATCGCTGGTGGCGGCTAGTCCAGCTCCAACACCAATGGCGACTGAACCTTTCAAAAAATCGCGTCGCTCGACCGCTGAATTTTTTGACGTAGATGAAGGTGGGTTAGTTTCAGTATCTGGTCCATGAGAACCTGGCTCTATTCGATCAGCCATTCGAATTCCGTTCAAAAAACTCTTAGTGTTAATTAGAGCCTTAAGGTAACGAAAAATCTTCGAAATTTAAACTCGAGTGGAACCAAATTTCATCGTGAATTGCTATTATCAACGATTTCACCGTGGCGTTTGTACTAGTAAACACCGTACTATTGCTTGTGCCGATGCAAATAGAACTCTGAAAGTAAACTTTCAGAAACTTTTCTGCCCTATCTAAAAGGCATTACGGACCTCGTCGGACCTCAGCAGCACTGTTTTGAAAAGCAGGTGTTTGGGTGCATCACAAACAACCGCGCGGCGAAGATTCAAGCCAGTCTAACACTTTCCTCTAAGTGCTAGTCGGCGCAGCAGCTGGAAGCAACCCTTCAGCCGGCGGAGCAGGAGCTGGGCTCGGCGAACTACCAGCGTCGGTAATTCGTAGGCGGTTTCTTTCCATTTGCAATTCACTGGAAGCCTCAAGCTTCTCAACCCCGTCTGCGGTGATCGAAATCGCTCCGCCTTCTTCACGCTGGATCCAGCCCTTCTCTCGAAAAAACCAAACATGAAAGTCCAACACTTCAACTGGAATCCCCATCATTTGCTCGACCGTATTCATCCCCAAACCTGGGTTCTTGGTGCTACGGCGACGTTGAGCGTAGAACAACGACAGCAATTGATGGCGATCAGCGGTATCATCGCCGATCGTTCCTGTCCCCTCAACGATTTCGATTTGGTTACTTCTCTGTTTGTCGAGTTCGATATCGAAACTAGCTCGCTTTTCCGGATCGCTCAACACCTCATAGGCTTCGGCAATTTGAGCGAACTTTTTAATGTCGCCGTGCTCGGCAGAATCAGGATGGTAGCGCTTCGCCAAATAACGAAACACCCTCTCAACAGTTTCAAACGAAGCAGTTGTGCTTACTTCAAGAGTTTCATAATGGTTAGTAAAGTCGAACATTGTCGGTCTCAAAAGCAAGTGTGCGAAAACGCTTGGTCAAAATCTCATTTCCATCGATCGAAATGTACATCCCTGTTAAAGTCGGCTAGTTATTAACAAATCCCATCGTCTGAAATCTGTTCATTGAGGGTTCGAAGTTGTTGATTATTCGGATAATTCCGAATCACAAAGCGGCTGCCTCCAACGCCCACGAGATGAGACCATACCAAAGGTAATCGTCTCTTTTTTCAATCAATCTTGCCTTCGACCGTTTTAGATAGACAACAATTTAAAACTCTGGGTCTAGCTGGACACTAATTCATGAGTTTTCACTTACGATCGATTTATCGAAATAATTAATCGCCATTCCTGCATCAATCACGATTTTTTGTGCCGTAATCCCCGAAGATCGTGGGCTCAGCAAAAAACACGCCGCGTTGGCGACTTCCTGAGTGGAAACGGCTTTGCCACGCGGGATCACCTTTTCGGCAAATAGATAGCTATCGACGTAGCCTGGGATCCCCGCTGATGCTGATGTCTTCAACAACCCGGGAGACACCGCATTGAATCGGACACTGGAAAACTGACTGAAGCTTTTCGTTAAGAAAGCCAGTGAACTGTCCAGTGCCGCTTTCACTGGCGCCATAAATCCGTAATTCTCGCTGGCCATCGTGGTGGTAGAGATTGAAATCGTAACCACCGAAGCGTCATCGACAAGGCAGTCTTTGAAAGCATTGGCGAGCGCAATGAACGAGTAGCAAGAAATGTCGATGGTTCGCAAAAACTGGCTCTTGGTCGTTTCATGAAACGGTCGGATGCCGGCTTCGTCGTACGCTGCAAAGGCGATTGAATGGACTAGGCCGTGCACCTCTGGGTACTTAGTTTTGATTTCGTCTCGAACCGATTCAATTTGGTCTTCAAATTCGACATCGCAAATGTAGCAAGGCCGATCGCCCATTAACTTCGCAACCGTCTCTTTTCGCTCAGGACTGCGAACAACGTATACCACGACGGCTCCAAATTGCTCGAGCGTTTTCCCAATATGCCAAGCAACACTTTTTTTGTTGGCAACGCCAAAGACAATGAATGTTTTTCCGACAAGGCCCAAGAAGTCCATGTTTACTAAAATCCAAGAGGGTTAATGTTCTAGCCGATTGCAACCATTGAACCGCAGAAGCTCACCGATTGTAAGCCTTAGGTCGTTTGCTTGAAGACCCCGACAGCCCGAACCGTCAACAAAAATCTCCCTGCCTTAGACTAGCTAAATACTCACACCAAACAACCAAATCGCCAGTGTCAAAATCACGGGCGTCAAAACCAAACTCACCAATGTTGTAAAAACCACAATTTCAACTGCGACAGCCGGCTTTCCACCAAAGTGTTTGGCGATCACGATCGGGAACACCGCAGCCGGCATCGCAGCCTCCACCAACATGATCAACATCAACGGTTTCGAGTCAGACAGCAACTGAGCAGCGAGCAAAAACAAAACAGGCATTACTAGGAACCGCAGCGAGATTGCGCCCACAGGTATTCGCCAACCAGATAGCCACTTGCCGTTCAAGACAACCCCCGCCAGCGACACTCCTACCAACAGTAAGCTAACTGGGATCGCACAACCACCTAATTGCGTCATCGCATCGTTCGCAACCGCCGGTATCAATTCGTAACCCGAAGTAAAATTCAAAAACAAACCAACGATGATCGCAACCGTTGGCCCGTTCACCAGTCGCCGCCACATTCCCGTGCGAGTCCCGCTGATAACAACGACTCCGATCGTCCACAACGCAAGCTCAAGCCCCAGGTTGTGTACGAACAAAACACCTAGAGTTTCCTTCGCATCTTGGGGGAAAAGCCCTTCTAACAACGGAATCGGAATGAAGCCATAGTTTTGAATCGCACCTGAAACCGTAAACGTGTTTTGCTCAGAACCCTCCTTAAGCTTCAGCAGCCTACCAACTCCAGCCGACAAACCCAACGCAATCACCGTCAGTGATAGACCAGTCGTGAACGCCGTCGCAACAACTGAAACGTGTTGCAATGCTTGGTTTCCGCAAACCTTGGAAATAATAAAACAAGGATACAGAACATTTAACGCCAGCGTCATGATGTTCTTTTCGGACGACTCGGCAACCAGTCCTACGAATCGGCACACGCAACCGGCCCCGATTATCAGGAACACCGGCATCGTTTCGCCGAGAATATTATTAAATGTTGCTTGAAAATCGACCACTAACTTGGCAACACTTCTCGCTCAAGCTGTCTGGCTAGTGCAGGTTCGATTCGCAACGCAGCGCACAATTGCTCTAAGTAGGTCTTCTCAGATTCCGTTTGCTCACCCGTTACCAACAACGAAGCCAAATATACTTCGACCGCTTGTTCGGCCGAGTCAACACTGTCGGCAATCCGTTGAGCGTCAGCCGGTTGTTGCACTTCATTCATCAAAAAGGCACTCGCGGCGTCATTCAAATCGGAAGAGTCAATTTGCTGGGTGATCAGCCGGTTTTCTTCATCATCAATCACGCCGTCTGCTTTTGCGGCTGCGATCATGGCCCGCACCACACCCATGCTGCGGTCGATTAAGTCTTGGCCAGTTAGCTCATTCAATGCCGTTGCCTTGGCTTGGCTGCCTTGGCTTTTTTGCCACTCGGTGTAAAGTTTATAAGACAACCCGCCGAGTGCCGCTACGGAACCGATTTTCAGGATCGGTGACAACGCCTTGCGCCCGGATTCAGTGCCCACCAGCAAAGCCAACACGCCACTGGCTGCAGCACCAACGCCAATTTTTTTCATCAACGCATCGCGTTCAGGACCAGCTGGTGGCAATCGGTCTTCAGCGTAACGCAAACCTTCGGCTGCCATTTCTTTTCCTTGTTCGACTAATTCACTGGAGCGCTCAAGGCCTTGCTGTGCCAGTTTTTTTCCAGATTCGAGAAGTTGTTCAAGAAGTTGTTGGGCGTCCATTGATATACCTTTGAAGAAAAATTAGGAAGCGGAGTTAAAAAATCCACAACAGAAACGAAACTGGTGCTGCGAATACTAACGAATCGATCACATCTAAAATACCGCCAAGCCCAGGCAACCAAGTGCTAGAGTCTTTCGTACCCGAGTCGCGCTTGAGCAATGATTCAGCCAGGTCGCCAAACATTCCTGCGAGCGTGACTAGCGTACCGTAAAGGAAAACCCACCACCATGGCTTGCCTAATTCTACGCCGATAATCACAGGGGAAATAAACCAAACGATCAAACCGGCTCCAAAACAACCACCGATCAATCCGCCCAGCGATCCCTGTACTGTTTTACCGGGACTTAATGCCGGAGCAAGCTTAACCGTGCCAAAAGATTTCCCAACGAAATAGGCGGCCGCATCAGACACTTTGACCGTTGTCAGCATCGTGACGATCGTCATCAATCCCACTGCATTGCGATCAAGATAGCGGTGAGCAATCAAAAACGTAAACAAGATGTTCAAATAGATCAGCGCAAACGCGCTAACACCCATACGTTCGATTACTTCGCCACGCCCCTGCCCGACCGCCTGATAGTTGGCCATCTCGCTAAGTATCACGATCACCATCCCCGCAACCAAACCAGCCAGCCCAAATCCAAATCGTCCCAACACACAATCTGCGGGGTAAGCTTTCCACAATGCTGGCGACACAGTAATCGCGACCATCACCACAGCGGAAAACATCAATGTTAGTCGATTGACCTTCGAAGCAGCACTCTCAAACATGGCGGCCAATTCATCGCCAGCCATCGCAGCAGTCAAAATAGCTAACGCCGCCACCACCAGCCCACATCTGCCGAATACTGATTCAGTTCCCAACCAAAAATCTATACGCAACAGCAAGATCATAACGCTGACGATGACAGCGGCAGAAATCAAACGTTTTCCTAACACAGGTTACTCCTGCTCTTGCGGTTGCGGCGAATTCAATCCACCGAAACGCCGGTCGCGACTAGAAAAGTTACGAATCGCGTCATGAAAATCTTTGATTGAAAACTCAGGCCACATCCGTTCGGTCACCCACATTTCGGCGTAGCTAATCTGCCACAACAAATAATTACTGATTCGCATTTCGCCCGCTGTACGAATCAAAAGATCTGGATCGCTCATACCGGCGGTGTACAAATTATCCGAAACCAGTTGTTCATTCACGTCGTCGACCGACATTTCCCCTGCGGCAACCTGCTGACTAATCTTTTGCACCGCGTCCACAATCTCGGCTCGACCACCATAGTTAATCGCCAAACACAAACAGCATCCCGTGTTCTTGGATGTCAGTTCGATCGAACGATCCATTTCAGCTTGTACGTCGTCGGGAATTCGATTTCTTTGGCCAATAATCTGCAAACGAATATTATTTTTCATCATCGTATCACGCTCCTCAACGAGATACTCCGACAGCAAAAACATCAGGAACTCAAGCTCCTCAGCTGGCCGCTTCCAGTTTTCACTCGACAAGCAATACAACGTCACTTGTTCGATTCCCAGCCGAGCACACTCTTCCGTAATTCTGCGGACGGTTTTGGCACCTTGTTGATGGCCACGAATACGAGGCAAATCTTGGCGCTGAGCCCAGCGTCCGTTGCCATCCATAATGATTGCAACGTGACGAGGCTGTCTCTCTTTTGGAACGTCCAGTTCTAAGATAGGCTCTGCGGCAGACATATTGCAGACAGTGAGAATTTGAGGTTCGGATGCAGAAAACGATCGACGGTTTTTGGCCGTCAACATGCTCCAACAGTTTAACTGCCAGAGCCTTGATCGACTACTCTGCCTTCAAGCTCGGCTAATACTCCAGCAATCGTTTTCATTTGTTCCAGATTCAGTTGCCAGCCGAGAGCTCCAGCAATTTCGCGAATTTGCCAATCACGTTTAGCACCGCATAAAACTGACAAAATCCCTGACTGATGGTACGTCCAGTTCACAACGACCTGCAAAACGGTTTTACCAAGTTCGGCAGCGATTAAATCAAGTTGGTCCAGTAGGCACTGAGCTCGCTCAAACTGGTCACCTTGGAAAATTTCATACTTTAATCGACTATCGGCGGGGTCAAACTGATGGCCACGACGAATTTTGCCAGCCAGCAAACCCTTTATCAACGGCCAATAAGTAATGGTAGCGATGCCTTTTCGCAAGCACCACGGCAGCTCGTATTGTTCGATATCACGTTGCAGCAAGTTGTATGGCGGTTGATTAACGTCGACTGGGCAAACTTCGTGAAACGCTTCAATCTGTTCCGTCGTGAGATTGGAAACACCCACCGCGCGGATTTTCCCCGCCTGCTTCAGTTTTAAAAACTCGTTGGCTGTGTCTTCGATTGGCGTATTGGGATCATGAGCATGCAAGTAATACAGATCGATCGTTTCTATTTGCATCCGCTGCAAACTGGTTTCACACTCTAGACGAATTCGCTGGGGTTTAGAATCAAACTGGCGCTGCCCCGTTTCATCCCAGTGCAAGCCGCCTTTACTGGCGATCACTAATTTTTCACGTCGCCCGCGAATGACTTGGCCAATCAGTTTTTCACTCAATCCATCGATGCCGTAACCGTGAGCGGTATCTAAAAAATTAATTCCCGATTCCAGTGCCGTAAGGATCGTCTTCCGCGAGTCTTCTTCGGTTGCTCCCAACGTCGTCATGCCAGAAATCGGCCAGCACCCCAAACCAATCGGAGAAACATAAATGTTCGTTTTCCCGATCTGTCGCATTTCAAAATTAGTTAAGCCAACGTCCAACTTACAACTCACAGTTCAATGTGTCATTTGTCAAACTGCGGCAAGGATTCCTCCAATGCAACTCTTCCGGCTCAACCATGTCATCCGCCGCTTCCGGCCCCCAAGTACCAGCCGGGTAACCGTAGACGGGAATCGTCGGATCGTTCTCCCAAGCATTCAAAATTGGCTCAACGAACTCCCAGCAGTTTTCGACGCTTTCGCCGTAGGCATATAATGTCGCGTCACCACGCATGCAGTCTAGCAACAGACGGCCGTAGGCATCGGGCAAGTCGGATTCTTCAATTAGATCCGAGTAATGAAAGTCCATTCCAACGTTTTTCACATGGAAACCTTCGCCTGGAACTTTCATGCCAACATTCAGCAACAATCCTTCATCTGGTTGGATTCGTAACACCAGTTGATTGTATCCGTTTTCAAACACATCCTTCCGGCGTCGAAACAATGTGTGAGGCGGTTGCTTAAATGTGATCGTAACTTCAGTCACTTTGGTTGGCAGACACTTGCCGGTACGCACGTAAAACGGCACACCAGACCAACGCCAATTATCGATGTAAAACTTGAGCGCCGCGTACGTTTCGGTTTTCGAATCATCCGGCACGCCTTCTTCCTGGCGATAGCCTTTCACTTGTTCACCGTTGACTTGTGATGCCATGTACTGACCGCGAATAGCAAACTTGGCCACGTCTTCCTCGGGGATCGGCCGCAACGATTCAAACAACTTACTTTTTTCTTTTCGAATTGAACTCGCGTCTGGAGCAATCGGTGGTTCCATCGCCACGTGTGCCACGACTTGCATCAAATGGTTTTGCAACATGTCTCGCAAAGCACCTGACTTGTCATAGTATCCGCCTCGTGACCCAACACCGATTTCCTCCGCGTTGGTGATCTCCACGTGGTGAATGTAATTGCGATTCCACAAGGGTTCGAAAACACCGTTGGCAAAGCGAGTAATCAACAAGTTTTGTACCGTTTCTTTACCCAAATAATGGTCGATCCGGTAAATTTCTTCCTCAGGGAAAAACTCTAGTAATGAACGATTCAATTCCTTCGCGGACGCCAAACTGGTACCAAAAGGCTTTTCAACGACCAATCGCCGGTAACCAGTTTTGGCGCAATGCAAACCGTGATCGGCCAGAAAACGCGGAATCTTGTCGTACAGCACGGGCGGAGTCGACAGGTAGAAAATCGCGTCGTCGCCGGTTTTGAATTCAGTCGCCAACAATTCCATACGCTCTTTGACGAGGGCGTAGTCATCGGAGTTATTCGTGTCGATCGCTTGGTAGAACAAGCATTTGGCGAAACTATCGACCTTCGCTTGGTCTTCGGATTTAAAATCAACAAAGCCCGCGTCGTGAAATACGCGGTCACGAAACTCGTCGTCACTTAATTTACTTCGACTAACGCCCAGAATCACAAACTGCTCGGGCAGGTAATCGTTTTTATAAAGATCGTAAATGGCCGGGATGAGTTTCCTTCTGGCCAAGTCCCCAGAGGCCCCGAAAATCACTAGGGTTAATGGAGTGGGCTTTGCGTCACGGGTCATATTTTCGTGCATTGGTTACGGAGAGAAACTTTACTGGCGTTCGCCGTGCTGCGAACGCTCAGTAAGATTCTAAAGCAGGCAACCAAATCCAGTATAGCCCGATGGCACCTCAACGGCGAAATAAATCAACGGCCGCTGCCAGCGGTACTAGTGGCTTCCACTGCCCTTTGCGGGCATGGTTGCGGTGTCAGCCAGTTTCTTGATCTTAATATTTTGAAACCAAACTTCGTCGCCATGGTCTTGGAAGGCAATGTGCCCCTCGGTTTGCGACGCAAAACGCTTCCAAGTGCTAAACTTACTGTCAGCCAAACGCTGCTTCCAATCATCACTGCTGGTATCTGCTTCTGCCACCAACACCCCATTTAAATAATGCATGATTTTTGAATCGTTGCATACGATTCTGCCGTGATTCCACTGGCCAACGGCTTTTTTCGGATAAACTTTGGGGGGATACAGAGCATAGATCGAACCAGCAGACGTTAATTCGCTCTTGCCATCCTTGTGGCCAGCATCATCGAGCACCTGGTACTCAATGCCACTTTTAGATGCTGCGCCGTCCCCCAGACCGACGTGATAAAACACACCGCTGTTACCGGCTTGGGAAACTTTCCACTCAAACCGCAAGTCAAAATTCTTGTACGTTTCTTTAGTAATAATGTCACCAGTACGTTTTACCCCGTCATACCGTAAGACTTTGTCCGTGACCGTCCATGCCGGACTGATCGCCTCTTTCTTGTAACCACGAAACTTACTTAAGTCATTATTGCTCAACAGGGAATCAAAGCCATCATCGGTCGCCGCTTTGGTGGACGAACCTTGTTTGGCTGTCGATCCTTGCTTGGTTGCAGACCCTTCTTTTGTTGCCGATCCTTCTTTTGTTGCCGATCCTTGTGATGACGATTGTGGCAACGCCACAACTCGAG
>CAZHCH010000015.1:52173-55456 GCA_964530985.1 uncultured Pirellulaceae bacterium
CCTTCTTTTGTTGCCGATCCTTGTGATGACGATTGTGGCAACGCCACAACTCGAGATTCGGTACCGATAAAACACATTAACGTCAAAAAAAAGACGCATGTCGCGAGTCGCGAATTAGTCATTTTAGTATCCATGGCAAATATTCGTTCTGGTTGGGAGTTCCGAGCACAACCAATTTATAAGTCCAATGCTCATCAACATTGTACATTTCGGCCACCTACCTGTCGAACGGACATAGATGAAGCGACTATTTATTCAAGTCGTCAGTAATTTGTTCGATATTCCCTGAACGCTCACTTTTGTCCTTCTTGTCCTGATCAGATTCGGGAGGGAGGTAAGCAGTCTCCGCGGCCAACAAACACGAGACAAGCACAAACCCGATAAACCAATATCGTGGCCAAACTCGAACCGCTTGCCCGCTCTTGCCGATGTACGTACTAATCCCCACTGCCCAAAAGGTAATCGCGGTTCCCAAAATGATGGCAATCACGTTGGTAAAAAACAACAACGACGCTCCAGCTGACAATATAAAATCGCCCATTGCCAGCGAAAGTCCGGCGGTAGCGATTGGAGGAACCAGCGCTGCAGCGATCGCCACGCCCGGCAAAGCGGACACCAAGTGTGGTCGCCCCATCGCATAAGCTGCTGCGACACCACTAGCAAGTGCCACGATCAAATCCATAAAATGTGGTCTATCACGAGCGGACATCTGTGAACTAATCGCATAGGCTGGATCACCTAACTTAATGCAAACGCCGGTTACGACGCCAATCAACAACGCCACCGCAAAACCAAGCAATACCGACTTGATTCCATCTTTGAGAAGCCTTTCATTCGCTTGGACCAAGGCCAACCCAATCGCAACCAGCGGCGTCATCAGTGGCGCGACCAACATCGCCCCAATCACCACCGCTCCTGAGTCCCTCGCCAACCCCAACGCTGCAATCAATGTTGCCAACGACATCAAGGCAACAAAGTCGAAATCAAAACGAGAGTTACTGTCCAACCGATCGACCAACTTGGCTCGATGCTCACGATCAATCTGCGGCACAAAAGAACGTACCGCTTGCTTTAACTTGCCCCATGCTTGATCGGCAAATGGCGTCCCGCATCTCATCATCGCCAGTCCGACTTGTCGATCACCATCTTCTCGTTGTAATTGATCCATCAACCGGCGCATGATTTTACTGCTGCGCGTTCCCGTGACAATCAGATCGAAGTGACTCAAGACAAGTTGATTAGCGCCGTCAACAAAACTGTCGGCGAGCGCGGCAAGCTTACGTACTTCAACTTTACTGGACTTAAAGCTCTTCGCAAGCTGATTCAAGTGGCGGTCGGCGACCTCTTTAGCAACGACATCATCCGAAGGCCGGACATAAAGCAAGGTAACTTCAGCGGACATCAAACGAGCGAGTTGCATGGTTTTGGCGAGTGCAAAATCGTCATCTTCATCTTGCTCACTCTCGCACAGCAACAGCAATCGGCGAGACGATTCCTTGCCTGCTTCATCGATTGTCGACTCGCGCGGCGAGCTGCCTCCGATGCTAATCACCTGACAATGAACCGATTTGAATAAGCGTTCGCCGGAACTCTGCTGCGATTCGTCTTTGTTTCGGGCCGGCATAAACGCTGGCAGCAAGAGTGTTTTAACATCTAAATCCGGTAGCTTTTCTGCAAACGCCGCTTCCGGGTCAGGGCTTTGGACTTCGAACACCGAAACCATGACCCGATCGTGATCAGTCGACTCGTTGCTATCGGCAACGTTAGCTTTAATGACGATTTCATTTTTACTCTGTTTCGACAGCGTTGCGAAAACGACAGTATGAAGTGAACCAGCGTCTTCGCCGGGCTTGGCGAGTTCACTCCAACTCGTTTTACCTTTGGACATACGCGGAATAACGATCCGCAGAGACACATGGACGGCCCGAGCAAACTCGATCGACCAACAAATGAGACTCTCCGCATTGGTATCGTTATTGATATAAACTGCGACGGACATTAACTGGCTTCCAAAAGTTGACTGGAGATGGGCTCTAATAGATTACCATCCCCTGCCCCACTTGGTCCACACGAACCCTCCGAAACGATCAGTTAACCACTGCAGTAAACTCTCTGATCGCAAAACGTTTTCGAAAACCAATAATAGAGTCCGCCATGAGTTGCTCAGTCTCAACAGTGCTCATTCCTGCTGAGCAATTGCTTGGTTGAGATGATGTCGCACTAGGCGTCCACTGACTTCGCCTTTCACAAGCAGTTCTTTAGCAACGGCCTCAACCGCCATCGCATGCGCGGGATCGCTGAGCAAGTTTTCGGTTTTGTTAATTAAGCGTTGCTTTAATTTGTCCAATTGTCGCTGCGTTCGCACGCGAGAATCCAGCAAGCGATCAACGGCCCGCAAGTCAACTGATGCGCCTGCTTCACAGTAAAGACCGGTTAAATTCGATTCCGCCACCATACCGGCCAGCAAGATGATAACTTCGTCTTCGAGCCAGTCATCGGTCGGCCTGGATCGGCCCTTTTCAAACATTACCGCACCCAACCGAACACCACCAGTCTGTAGGTTCGCTCGTTTGATCGTCGCCTTCTTTACTTGCCGCCCCAGCGATATCGCGACCACGGCATGCCCAGCTTCGTGGTACGCGGTGCCGATGCGATTCGAATCTTTGACCGGGTCGTTTGAGTTGGTCAGTTCGCCGGCGCTAATCGGGCCATTCGAGTTCAAGTCTGGCTGGTCAAAATTGTTCTTCATACACGATATCGTAGTCGATTCAGCGTTTGTAGTCGATTCAGTGTTCGGCCACGCCTACTAGATCTATTCTTGCAAACGATACATCTAAGGGTCATGCACCAAACCATCAACAGAAAACATAAAAAAAGCTCGCCGTTCCCGAAGGACCGGCGAGCTTTCGATTTTATCAACGGTTGCTAATCTAAGATTTACAACCAGTTATTGTTGGAGCCTAGCGGCATCCGCAACCGCAACGAACTCGGCGGCTACCCAAACGGGCTCCGCTGAACAAGCGAGCTCCGCTACCGATACGACGACCACAGCAAGAAGCTGAAGCGGCGACAGGAGCTGAGCAAGAAGCAATTGCAGGAGCAGGAGCTGAGCAACCTGAGCAAGAAGCAGGAGCTGAAGCGAACACAGGAGCAGCAACAGCAGGAGCTGCTGAAACTGGACCTGAGCAACCACAACCAGGTGCAGGAGCCACTCCGCCATCAATGATCATGCCTGAAGAAGGCAATGCATTGATTGCTGGAGCACCGATTACTGAACCGCCAA
>CAZHCH010000016.1:0-19944 GCA_964530985.1 uncultured Pirellulaceae bacterium
TTTGGCTCGTCATCATGAAGTTCGAAATCTCTCTGCCCGATTGGGTGATCGCTGAAAATGAAAAGCTGCCCAGCTACTTGGTGACGCTCGAAGAACGAATGGCGGCGGTGATTCGGTTCGCCGAACTGAACCTAGCCAACGACACCGGCGGGCCATTTGCAGCAGGTATTTTTGAAAAGCAATCCGGCAAGTGCGTGATCATCGGTGTCAATCGAGTCGTCCCGTCCAGCGTATCTTCGGCTCATGCCGAAATCGTCACGATCTCAATGGCCCAGCAAATCCTTAACACGTTCGACTTAGGCGGGCCGGGAATGCCCGAGCACCAACTAGTCGTTAATGCTCGGCCTTGTGCAATGTGCTTTGGATCGATTCCTTGGTCGGGAGTGCGGAGCGTCGCAGTCGGTGCTCGAGGCGAACAAGTCGAAAATATCACTGGTTTTGACGAGGGCCCCATCCACCCGCAGTGGCAGCAGGAGCTACGCTCACGAGGTATCGAGGTGGTCGAAGATGTGCTGCACGAGGAAGCTTTGCAGGTATTTCACCGCTTTCGTGATAACGGTCTTCCCGTCTATAACGGCCGAATGGGAAGCGACTAAGCAGCGCCCCTTACTACCTAACGTGACCTGCGAAAGCTGAGCGGACCAGTTTGCAGTACAGGTATAGCCGGAATTTCTGCCTAAAGTCGGTGCTGCCAACACTCATTAATGCCGGTCAAAGTTGCTCGGATCACCTCAAAACCGAGGTCCCAGCATTGGTGGCCGACGAAGTTTGCTAAAAAACGCCCTGAAACCGATGGAAAAACTGCTCAAAGGCAGTGTTTTTCGCCGTTGATAGATATTTACGAACGGGTATACTCTGCTGCTCTGAAAATAGAACAAAAACCAAGGCAGCTTTGCAATTCGGCAAGCCAGCCGAACAATAAATATATTGACTTAGAAAAAACGGACAGAACGATGGCTCGCGTTTGTGATGTATGCGGAAAAGGCCCTTCAATGGGCAACTCAATTGAAACTCGTGGTAAAGCAAAGTACCTCGGCGGTGTCGGTACGAAGATTACGGGTAAGACTCGTCGTCAGTTCCGTCCGAACTTGCAGAAGATCCGCGTTGCTTTAGAAGGCGGTGGTTCCAAGTCGATGCGAGTATGCACGCAGTGCATTCGTAGCGGTGCCGTTCGCAAGGCTGTCAAGCAAAAGCCTTTCAAGTTGCCATCATAAGTTGGCGATTCAGTCCCGAGCGATTGCGCTGGCCTAGCCAGTACTTGCCAGCAACCGCAACGATTGTCGATGGTAAAGCTGCCGGCTCGTTTACAATTTCTAAGCAATGGTTCACGATACACCGGTCGTGCCATTGCTTTTTTTATGGAATCCTATGAGCAATTCAGTCGAACCCAAAAAAGTCCAGCAAGTTGCTAAGCTGGCTCATGTTGCAATCAGTGACGAATCATTAGCCGAATCTGCGGAACAGCTAAACCAGATTCTCAACTACGTTCAACAGCTTCAGGCCGTCGAACTACCTGCTGACGTCAAACCGTTCTTTGGTGCGGTCGAGTCGGTAAACGCCATTCGCGCCGACGAAAATAAAACCAGCACCGACCGTGAAACCATCCTTGGGAACGCTCCCGATTCCGACGGACAGTTTTATCAAGTGCCGCCTGTCTTCAAATAAATCCGTTTTAATAAACGTGCCCCTTCCGCACGTGCCAAACCGATGAATCTATTTGAATTTTCAAATCAAGCCAAGCCATGGACCTAACCAATCTTTCCGCAACTCAGTTGCTAGACCAGTTAAAATCTGGCAACCTTTCTGCCGTGGACTGTACGGAGTTTTTTCTCAATCGCATCGAAGCGAATCAATCTCTGAACGCCTTTGTTGATGTCGGCGAAAACGGCAGCGGCTCGCTATCCAAATCCGCCGCTCTGGCCCGCACTCGCGCAGCGGCGATTGACGTTGGCGATCTCAAGGGGCCGTTGGCGGGATTACCCATCGCAATTAAAGACGGCATCTGTGCCGCTGGTGTTGAAACCACCGCTTCGTCTCGCATGCTCGAACGCTTCGTCCCCAGTTACGATGCCACCTGTGTCGCTCAGCTGAATCAAGCCGCAGCGGTCAACGTTGGCAAAACAAACATGGACGAATTTGCGATGGGTAGCTCGACTGAAAACTCATACTTTGGCCCATCGCTCAACCCCTTCAACACACAACACGTCCCCGGTGGATCCAGTGGCGGTTCCGCGACCGCCGTCGCCGCTGGCTTGGTTCCGATCGCACTCGGCAGTGATACCGGCGGTTCAATTCGCCAGCCGGCTTCGTTTTGCGGGATCACTGGATTGAAGCCGACTTATGGCCGAGTCAGTCGTTTTGGTTTGATCGCCTTTGCCAGCAGCTTGGATCAAATCGGACCGATGGCGCGGACCGCCGAAGACTGCGCGCTCGCGATGAACTATATTTCGGGACACGACCCGCAAGATTCAACGTCCGCCAAAGAAGCCGTGCCGGATTTTACTCACGGCCTCACCGAATCGCTTGCTGGGCTAAAAATCGGTGTCGCCCCCGAAGTCTTTGGTGACGGAATTGATCCGGCAGTCGAAACCGCTGTCCGTGACGCAATCAAAGTCTACGAAGATCTAGGCGCAGAAATTGTTCAAATCGATCTACCTCACACCGCAGCGGCCGTTGCGACCTACTACGTGATCGCTCCCTGCGAAGCTTCCAGTAATTTGTCTCGATACGATGGCGTTCGTTACACCTATCGTTCCGCCGCTGATTCGCTGGACCAAATGTACATGAACACACGCGGTGAAGGTTTCGGTGCCGAAGTTAAACGCAGGATCGTGTTAGGGACTTACGCGCTGAGCTCGGGTTACTATGACGCTTACTATTTACAAGCGTCCAAGGTGCGAAGGATGATCAAGCACGATTTCGACCAAGCCTTTAAGGAAGTCGATTTGATCTTGGGTCCAACCACACCGACGACGGCATTTAAGCTGGGCCAGCATACAGCTGACCCGTTGGCCATGTACTTGGCCGATGTCTATACCGTTTCGGCGAACCTAGCTGGTATTCCAGCCATCTCATTGCCTTGTGGTATGTCCGCAGGGTTGCCGATCGGTCTGCAGTTGCAAGGTCGTCCGTTCGATGAATCGACGCTACTGAAAGCGGCTCATCAATACCAACAAGTCACATCGTGGCACGAGCAAAGACCGTCAATGGATCAGGGGGTGTCGGTGTGATTTCGGAAAGCCAACGCGAAGCAATCAAATTCGAAGACGTCACGGTTGTCATTGGTTTAGAGGTTCATGTTCAACTGGACACGCAGACAAAACTGTTTTGTGGTTGTAGTACCACCCACGGCGCCGACCCAAACACTCAGACTTGTCCCGTTTGCACCGGTCAGCCTGGTTCGCTGCCGGTCGTCAATCAAAAGGCTCTTGAGTTGTCGATCAAAACCGGATTGGCTCTGGGTTGTGAGATTGCTCGGTATACAAAGTGGGATCGTAAAAACTATTTCTATCCAGATCTTCCCAAGGGCTATCAAATCAGTCAGTTTGACCAGCCGATTTGCGGCCCCGGTCAATTGGAAGTCACCGACGCCAAGGAGAGCTTTCCGCCGCGTTTGGTGCGGATCGAACGAGCCCATTTAGAAGAGGACGCAGGCAAGAGCGTTCACGATGATGCAGGGAGAGCCAAATCGAAGATCGACTTGAACCGCACGGGGACTCCGCTGCTAGAGATCGTTACCAAACCAGACATGCGTTCGGCCGAGGAAGCCAAAGCGTTTTTGAACGAGCTGAAATTGATTTTGACTTACGTTGGCGTTTCGGACTGCGACATGCAGCACGGCAATCTTCGCTGCGATGGCAACGTCAACTTGCATATCGATGTGGATGGTCAAACGATTGCCACGCCGATTGTCGAAATCAAAAACATGAACAGCTTCCGCAATGCAGAACGAGCCTTGTCGTACGAAGCCGTCCGGCAGTTCGACGCTTGGAAGAAAGACGGCAAAACGATCGACGACGCTCCCAAACGGACTTTTGGGTGGAACGATGCGACGCAGCAAACAGTACCGCAGCGTGAGAAAGAAGAAGCCGCTGACTACCGTTATTTTCCAGACCCGGACTTGATCGCTGTGACGATTTCAGAACAACAGATCAGCGATATTCAAGCGACGATTGGTGAACTGCCGCCGCAGCTTCGCGAGCGTCTGAAAGCGGACTACTCCCTCAAGCAATACGATGCGGATGTGATCGTCAGCCAAGGTCGCGGAGTTGTTGACTACTTTTTGGCGGTCGCCGATGGATGCTGCAATGGAAAGATTGCCAGCAATTGGGTTAGTCAAGAAGTTCTGCGACATTTGAGCGAGACTGAAACAGAAATCGACCAGTACCCGGTGGCCGCTGCTGCGTTGTCGGAGTTGTTAAAGGTTGTTGTCAGCGGCGATTTGGATCAAACACGAGCCAAAGATGTATTGGCTGAAATGGTTGAAAGCGGTAGTTCGGTGGCCGAAGCCAGCGACAAACTAGGAATCGTGAAAGTCGACAACAATGAAATCGATTCGTTGTGCCAACAGTTGATCGACGAAAATGAAAATGTCGTCAACCAAATCAAAGCTGGTAACGAGAAAGCCGTCGGTGCGTTGATCGGTAAGGCTCGTAAGATCAACGCGAACGCGAATCCAGGTGCGGTAAAAGACCGCATCCTCGCAATGATCGCCGAAGAGTAAAATCGTGACATAGGTTTCCAGCCTGTGTTTTTGTTACCCGAAATCGTGCGATTTATCATGATCCCAAACACCCCATCTTCATCGAGTCCTGAAATCGCCGAGCCCAACGTTGCTCTAGGTAACAAGTTACGGATTCTCGTTTGGGTATTCACGATCGTGGTTTGGTTTTTGGTCGGTGCGATGCGGCGACCGGAAAAAATCCCGCTGCCTGACGGCGTGTCGCTGAGTTTCTTACCGATGGTTCACGCGATTCTGAATTCTTGCGTGGCTGCTTTTTTGGTGTCTGCTTTAGTGATGATCAAACGAAAGAACGTTGTGGCTCACCGGCGGTTTATTTCAGCGGCGATGATCGCGTCGGCATCGTTTCTGTTGTGCTACGTGGCGTATCACTTTACGACTGAGGAAACGAAGTTTGGCGGTCAAGGAGCAATTCGAATCGCTTACTTTGTATTGTTGATTTCTCACATCGTGCTGGCGGCAGTCAGCTTGCCTTTTATTTTGCAAACCTGGGTCTATGGGTTTACTCACCAAGTGATGAAGCATCGCAAGATGGCCAAGTGGGTGTTTCCGATGTGGCTGTATGTGGCGATAACCGGGCCAGTTTGTTACTTGCTGTTGCGGCCGTATTATTGAAATTGATTTCAAGGGCCACTCGAAACTCTAGTGCCCGACTATCTGTTACAGCGTTAGCTATTCCCTCAAAGGTTCGCGGCTGATCGAACGTAAAAGCTCGAACGAGTAGATCCCCGAGCTATGACCGTCGGAGAAAGCGATTTTGTAACCGTAGTTGCCGGCAGGTGTCATCGAAACAATCTCGATCGGTCGAGCCTCGGCGGCTGACAGTACTGGCAAAGCCAGGCTTGCTGGCTTCGGTTTGGGAGCCTCCGCCTCTTCGACCGGTTTATACATTTTGTGTTTCTCAGTGCAATGAGCGCAACGGCAATTGTCACGGAGCATGCGAAACGGGATCCGTTGTTGCTGCCCATCGCTCCAGTCAATCACCAAGTGGCGATCGTCCGATTTCTGGAGGCCGGTGGGAATGATTTCGGGAGAGTTATTTTGATTCACTGAATTCACAAACTGGCAGAATTGAAACGGGCCTTTGAAATTTTACTGGCCCAGAGAAGTTTGGATAGAGCCACGAGGGTTTCACTTGTTTCTGTGAAGAATATTAGTCTGAAGAATTTAACGCGAAGACACAAAGAGAGTTGCGATGGAACTAGTTTTTTACGTATTGACGACTTTGCTTTTTTGTTTGAGCTAAAGATGCTCGCTAGAATTTAGCGGTTGTCGACAAACCGTTTACCTTTGGCTTCGAACCGTGGTAACGTTTGACTGACAGCCAGCTCAACGTCGACGCGAAAGCCAAGTTTGTTTTGTAAGGCGGATTGAATAGGTTCGATATTGTCGGTTGAGGCTTCGACTTCAATTTTCAGTTGATCCATTGCACCATGTTTAAATGCGGTTGTTCGAAATTCAATAACCTCAGGAAAGGAACGTAGGATTTGCTCGATCGATGTGGGGAACACGTTGACCCCTCGAATGATCATCATGTCATCGACTCTTCCCAACACTCCACCAGCTAGTTTCACAAATCGGCAACCATGTTCGTGATCCAAAACCGGACGTACTAGATCGCCAGTGCGATAGCGAATGATAGGACTGCCGACGCGGCCCAAGCAAGTCAGCACCAATTCGAAAGTCCCCTGCTCTGCCGCTTGAGAGGCCGAAAGTACTTCTGGGGCTACCGCTTCACTACCAACGGCATTCGAAGTATTGACTGGAATGAACTCGGCAATGAACTCAGCTTCGTTAACAAAAATCCCTTGTTCGTCTGCGCCGCTACTAGGCGCGGCAAATCCCCAAGGTCCAACTTCTGAAGCGCCGCAGTGGTCAATCACCGAAGCACCCCATGCGGATTCGATTTTGGCTTTGGTTGCTGGAATCGATCCTCCCGGTTCGCCAGCCACAACGATACGTTTGACCGAACGAGCATGATCGGTCAAGCAAATACCATTCTTGTCGGCCAGTTGAGCCAAGTGGATTGCGTAGCTGGGCGTACAAAAGATCATGGTGGCAGCGGTTGATTGGATTAGTTCCAGCCGAGCCAAGCTGGTCATCGCGCCAGTTGGAATTGCCATCGCTCCCCGTTCGGTCACGGCGTCGAAGGCGCTCCAAAACCCAATGAAAGGGCCGAAACTAAACGCCATTAGTACACGATCATCGCAAGTTAAGTCGGCTGAATCCAACACGTAAGCCCAAGTCTCCATCCACCAGTTCCAGTCGTTCTGGGTGTCCAGCACAATCATCGGTCGACCGCTGGTACCGCTGGTTCGATGAAAACGCGTGTAGGCGTCGGGGGCAAAAGTTAAATTTCGTGCAAAACCAGCCGGATCCGAATCGTTGACCAAATCTTGTTTGCAGGTAACGGGAAACTCGGTCAGTTGAGACAAATCGTCGAGTTTTAGTAGTTTGTTAGAGGCGCTGGCAGTAGACAGTTTACCGCGGTAAAATTGGTTTGCTGGAATGATATGAGCAAGCAATTTGTTCAGCCGGTTCAATTGGTGGGTGCGCAGTCCAGTTCTCGTCAGCCCTTGGATTTGCGAGCGCTGGGCGACGGTGGTCCGTTTGTATTTAAACTCGGTCATGATATGTCTCCCACAGTTCTTCCAGCCCGGTTAAACTTGTGCTTTCCGATAAACCGATTTCTAGAGTAATTTGAAATAGCAATATGAAAACGAGTAAATACATTTGGATGAACGGCGAGATGGTTCCTTGGGAAAACGCCACCGTCCATGTTATGTCACACGCCCTACACTACGGATCAAGTGTATTTGAAGGAGTGCGAGCTTACGATACGCCTAACGGTCCTTGTATCTTCCGATTGGACGCTCATACTAAACGTCTATTTGAATCTGCCAAGTTGTATCGGTACAAGGTACCTTACTCTGCCGCTGAAATTTCTCAGGGCTGCAAAGATTCGATCGCAAAAAACGGATTGACCAATGCTTATATTCGGCCACTGGTTTTTCTTGGTGCTGGTTCGTTGGGGGTGGTTCCCAAAGATGATGTTCCGACGAACGTGATCATTGCTGCGATGGAATGGGGAGCTTACTTGGGTGAAGAAGGCCTGAAAAACGGGATCGACGTCTGCGTTTCTTCATGGAGTCGAACCAACAGTTCGGAGATGCCAATCTTGGCAAAAGCGGGCGGCCACTACTTGAACGCTCAGCAGATCGGCGGCGAAGCTCGGCGACACGGCTACGCGGAAGCAATTTCAGTTTCATCACGGGGTAGCGTCAGCGAGGGGTCCGCTGAAAACGTATTCATCGTCCGCGATGGAAAGATCTTCACACCGCCATTGGCTGCATCGATTTTGGGTGGTATCACTCGCGACTCAGTGGTCAAGTTGGCGGCGGATTTAGGCCATGAAGTGATTGAACAAGAGTTCCCGCGTGATCTATTGTATTTAGCCGATGAGCTTTTCTTAACCGGTACCGCTGCCGAGGTAACTCCGGTACGCAGTGTCGATGGCATCGAAGTTGGCAGCGGGACGCGAGGCCCAGTCACGGAAGCACTGCAAGAGGCGTTCTTTGGTTTGTTCAGTGGAAAAACCGCAGACAAGTACAACTGGCTATCACCGGTAGCTTCGTAGTTAGCCGTAGTCGGTTAAATATAAGATCACCGCGCAAGCAAAAACAAAAGGCTTTCAGGAAACCGGTTCCTGAAAGCCTTTTGTTCGTCTTAGCCTTGGTTAAACCGCTTCGTTGCCGCGCTCACCAGTTCGAATGCGAACCACGTCAGACAAGTCGGTGATGAAGATCTTTCCATCTCCCATTTGGCCTGTTTGAGCTTTGTCGATGATCTTTTCAACTACTTCGTTGGCTCGGTCAGCGGGAACGACGACTTCGATCTTGACTTTAGGAACAAAATCAATCGCGTATTCGTTACCGCGGTACATCTCGGTGTGCCCCTTCTGACGTCCGTAGCCTTTGACTTCTGTGATCGTCATGCCTTCGACACCGACTTCTGTGAGCGAAGTTTTGATATCGTCTAGTTTAAAGTGACGGATGATTGCTTCGATTTTTTTCATTCAAGCAGTTCCTTTAAAAATAGTGAAAGATAGTTGACAACCACCAACACCCTTCCGATTTCAAGTGCTGACGAAATACTTATTGTATCATCATTAGAACACGCTGATGTAAAACATCGATTTTTGTTCGGCGACAATCCTTGGTTAAAATTATAGCCAATGATTTCAAGGTTCGCACGCGGGGTCGGTTGGTGGTAATCAATGACCTAACTAGGGGTATTAAATCCAGATGGCCGCCATTGTGATTCTTCAAAACCAATTTGATGATTTACATATCGCGCCATCACAAACAAAAGATCACTCAAGCGGTTCAAGTATGCTAACTCAGTGGACAATCTTTGACTGGGAGCATTGGTGCTGTCAGGCCATTTCAAATCGGCGGTTGTCAACCTGACCAAACTGCGTTCAGTGCGACGACAAACCGCGCGAGCTTGATGCAGAAAACTGCCCGCAGGGCATCCGCCAGGCAAAATAAACGCGGTCAATTCTGGCAAGTCCGTTTCCATTTGATCAATCCACTGTTCGAGAACTTCAACTCTTGTCAGCAAAAATTCAACCGCCCGGCCACTGTCGCTCAGGCACGCCGAAACTCGACTCCCCAGATCGAACAAGTCATTTTGAATCTGATGAATCTTCTCCAGCACACTGCGCAGCGCTGGAGTCTGGTCGCAGAGGCTTTCGGTAAATTGACTGACGACGACACCAAGCACCGAATTCGTTTCGTCGAGCCCGCCGGTGACATCGATTGCAATGTTGGACTTGGAGACTCGAATCCCCCCCAGCATTCCGGTCTCGCCTTGGTCCCCTGTTTTTGTGTAGATTTTCATTTAAAACAACCTATCTCGTTTTCAAGCTAGACTCGATGCAGGCCAATTGAAAAAAGCTTTCAACCGAAGTTACTGTAGAAATGACTGAACATGGGTAAACTTAAATCTTGTGGCTTTTTGATTTTCCGTGATAAACCGAAGCACGAAACCGAAAGATCTGATACGACAACGACGACAAATCCGCTTCTTAAAGTCGATTCGCATCTCCCACTAACAATGGGTCAAATTTCATTCTTATTGCTCAAGCACCCCGGTCGCTGGGATTTGCCCAAGGGCCACGTTGACCCTGGTGAAACGAACATGGAATGTGCTATCCGTGAACTCGAAGAAGAAACCGGGATTCAAAAACAAGATTTAGTAATCGATCCTGATTTTAAGTACAAACAACACTATATGGTCACTTCGAAACGGACCAAAGGCAAGCCGAAGAAAAAGAAACTGATCATCTACACCGCCAAACTACTCCGATCAGTTGAATTGAAGCTGACTGAACACGAAGGTTTCCAGTGGTTTGACTGGGCTCCCCCGCATTCTATTCAAGAAAAAACAATCGATCCGTTGTTAGAAGAACTTCATAAACATTGGCAGGCACCCACGGATTTTCTCGCTGGCCGTTGATCGTCGGTCGGTTTTAAAACGCCAAGTGATCGAAGCTCTGCTTGGGCTTCGATCGCTGCAGGCGGCCTACCTCGTTTAAATTGACCGATTATCAGTTGCGCAGTCGATCGCGAATGAAGAGATATTTACTTAGGCGACCTATAGACGTTAGCAGGTCGCTTTTTTGCAACCTTAGTAGGAAGTTTGGAAGTAGGTTTGACAGTAGGCTTGGTAGCAACTTTAGTTTTTTGAGTGCCCAAAAACTCAAACTCGTTGATCAACTGATTTGCAACTCCAACGACACGGTCAGCAACGGATTTGGCAAGCGTAAAGACAAATGTCATCTGGCGTCCGTCTTTGGATTCAATGTGGTAGTAGATCCAGTTTACTGGCAAGCCATCCTCTTCGCCGGCAACAATCACACTCATCGCCTTCATGCCAGTTTTCGTTTTGGTTTGATTTGATTTAACCAACTTGGCGTTACTGTCGCCTTCCACCATCTTCGCAATTTCTTCCTTGTACTTATTAAGCTTCAATGGCTGATTGGCGGCTCGTCGCGGCAGCATCACGACTGTGCATTGTGAAAGCAACTCGCCTTTATCAATAAATCGCATGATAGCGGTATCGCTTTCACCAGCAATCAACTTCCAGCGTGGGTCGTAGCTAATACGGTAGCTACCATTATTGGATTCAAACTTTAATCGTTGAGCGACTTTTGATGATCGCATCACCTCAGCTAAGGCTTTGTTTGACAGTGCGAGATTGTCAACGCCGTGAGTAAAGTTAATGTCAATTCGTGTGCGACCATCGAAACCTGGAGAGATTTGGCCTGGTGGGCTGCGTTCTTCAGTACTGAGCTTAGCGGACTGGACTTGCTTGGAACGCAAGTCTATCAAAACATACCCCGCCAACGAAATCGAAGAAGTGACGTCGTATTGATCAGCTGTAACACCACCCGAAACGTAAACTCGGGCATTGCCATTGGTGACTGACTTCAATTGCAGTTTTACATCTGTGGTGATAATTTTGTCGACGTTCAGAAATTTCGCCAAAGCATTCAAATCTGGCTCCCACTTTTGACCGATGGTAGCCTTTTGCTTAGAAAACAGCATCGGTAGCGAAAGCGGATCAGCTGCCGTCAGCAACAGTTCGTACTCTTTTTGATTCAGCATGCTTTTGATGGAAGCCATCTCAACTCGCATCATTGGATTTTTCTTCAGTCGAGCGATCACCAGCCGATTAGATAATTCTAGTTCAGGCTTTGTTTTACCAGTATCTAAATTGATCTTTGCGATAGCCGAATCGTAGAGACGCACGGCTTGATTGCTGCCAGTACTACGCTGGTCATACTTCAGATTTGCTGATACTCGTAATGGCAACAATTTGGGTTTTTGTTCTTGAGGCTTTGTCTTTTTGCTTTGCTTGGCTTCAGGGACCACGATGACCGATCCCTCGTACTCGTACTCTCCCGAAACACGAACTTGGCTGCCTTTCGCAAAGTCGATCGCAATTTGATAGGTTTTACCTTTGTTGCGTTGAGATTGTGGGAGGTCTCCAGCAAAGGACGTAGAAGCAAACGCCAACGCGATTGCCGCCAAAACCAAATTAAAACTTAAATTAAAGCCGTTGGGTCGAAATTTCATTTTTTGTTGTCCGATTTGCGTCTGTCAATAAATAAGCGGCAAAAGCCCTGAACTCTTTCCTTAGTCCTATCGCCGACGGAGCCCATACGAGCTTAAAATGTGGGTTCGAAGAAAAGGTCCATGTTCAATTTCGACCAAATACCTGTATTAAATCGACTCAAGTCGTCTCAAAACGCAATTTTCTCGTGACATGCAGTCATGATTGGAATTCACTTAAAACATTGAAAAAGCAAGGGAAAACCGGATAAATCATTATAAAATGCATGTTTTTATGAACTTGGAACGGATTTTGCTGTTCTTAGAGGACAGTTGGCACAAAAAGCTTCCAGCCATACCGCCAACCGCTCCTGAAAAAAGGTAGTGTTAAGGAAATAAACGCTGCTAGGTTTTGGAGGTGCCCCCGCAATACGTTGGCAAGCTGTTGAACATTCAACAAATCGCGAGCGTAGAGCAACCGTTAGAACAGAGAGGTTCGATCGGTGAAAATGATCAGGAAAGATCTTCGAGATTTTGTCCTACCGGCGTCAGTCCATTCAGTAATTTCCAATTGTTTGGGTGTGAGGCCACAGGAAAGAAAGAAGGCTGATATGCACTCCGATTACAAATGCGATGCAATTCGAGAATTACGTGACCAACAAGTTCGTTTTGCGATACGCGAAAAAAAAATTGAACAAGTCGACGGCGCTGAAAAGTTACTGCGCGAGATAAAGCTTGATCGAGCATACAACTTTGAATTCGTATGTTTTCGCATTACAGGCTATCGTCCTGAAAACTCGCCGATCATCAAGATCAGCGGCGCTAATTTACGCCATGACCTTCACCGTTTCGTAGAGGATCTCTCCGATTCTGCTAACGTCGATGTCAAGGAATTCAACCAACCGGTACACACTGTTGTCGACTTGACAAAAATGTTTAGCGTCTCGAGCAAGACAATTTCTCGTTGGCGACAGCAAGGGCTTGTCAGTCGAAAATTTATCTTCGATGGCGGGCGCAAGCGAGTTGGTTTTTTACATTCCAGCGTTGATAGCTTTGTTAAAGCCAACCGG
This sequence comes from uncultured Pirellulaceae bacterium, assembly GCA_964530985.1. Lineage (GTDB taxonomy): Bacteria > Planctomycetota > Planctomycetia > Pirellulales > Pirellulaceae > Mariniblastus. The sequence goes on from CAZHCH010000016.1 coordinate 12,930, forward strand.
GAAAAAGTCAGCCGAGGCAAACGTTTTAGCCAGTTAAGTCAAAACGATAAAAACGAGATCGTTGATCGAGCCCGTCGTCTTGTCAAAGCAGGTGGGTGCCCAGCTGAAGTTACTCGAAGAGTTGCTAAGCACATGGGGCGTAGTATTGAAACGATTCGCTATACTCTTAAGCAGTTCGATCAAGACAATCCGACGATCGCAATTTTCCCGAACCAAACTGGTCCGCTAAATCTAGAGATGAAAGAGCGTATCTACGCTGATTTTGTTGCGGGAAAAACAGCCGATTCGATTTCGCGTCGCTATTGCCGAAATAAAACGACGGTTTATCGAGTGATCAATGAAGTTCGTGCCAATATGATCAGCGAATTGCCGCTGGAATTCATGGACAGCGACGAATTCCATCGAAAGAGCGCCGACAAAAAGATCGTCTTGGCCGAAATGCCGGTTCCTGAAAAAGCGACTCGTCGCACCAAGCCACCAGCTGGGCTACCTCGCTATCTGGCTTCGTTATACGAAGTGGCGTTGCTCAACCGTGAGCAGGAGCAATATTTGTTTCGCAAGTACAATTACTTGAAATTCAAAGCCTGGCGATTGCGAGAAAAGCTCGACCCAACGAAGGCTCGCGCGGCGGGCATGGACGAAATTCAACGACTCTACGACGAAGCAGTAAAAATTAAGAACCGCATCGTTCAAGCGAACCTTCGCTTGGTCGTGTCGATCGCCAAGCGTCATCTAGGTGCCACTGAAGATTTCTTCCAGTTGATCAGTGACGGAAACATGTCTTTGATTCGAGCCGCGGAGAAATTTGATTACACACGAGGCAACAAGTTCAGTACTTACGCCAGTTGGGCGATCATGAAGAACTTTGCTCGCAGTATTCCTAATGAGTTCAAGCAACGTGATCGATTCCGGCCGACGTCTGAAGAGCTATTCTTGGCTCACGAAGACCAGCGTACCGATCGCTACGCGATTGAATCGCAGCAGCATGCTCGTGAACAACAGATCCGAACTATCTTAGAGCGATTGAATGACCGCGAGCAGCAGATCATTATTAGTCGCTTCGGTTTGGATTACAGCGAAGAACCGCAAACGTTGAAAGAAGTTGGCCAGAAAATGGGGGTCACGAAGGAACGGATTCGACAAATTGAAGCCCGTGCTCTGAGTAAATTACGAGCCGCCGCCAAAGAAAACAACATCGATCTACCAGAAGGTATTTTCGAAGAAGCAATCTAGGTTTTATTAATAAAACGACCTGAGTACGAACCAAAAGCAGCCGCAGTAATGCGGCTGTTTTTTTATGAGAATCGCCCGGCCTTCGAACGGCGGATTTAAGCGACATCGTAAACCGAAAATTGAATCAACGGGGTTTGGCCGTATCTTCTGCTCGCTGGCAAGAACGCGATATGCTCTAGTGAACTAGAAAGTTGTATTCATTTTTAAACCGAAATCTGGTTGGCGAATTATCGATAATCATTTACCTTCGTTACTGATTTTTTGCAAACAAAACGGAGAATTGAGATGGCCTACAAGTTTCACACCTGCGATGTTTTCTCAGAAGCTCGATTTGGTGGCAACCCGCTGGCCGTATTCCCAAACGCAGAAGGTCTGACGACCGAGCAAATGCAGCTGATTGCCCGTGAATTCAATCTCTCGGAAACAACGTTTGTATTTCCGGGAACACAAGACTTCACTCGGAAAGTTCGTATCTTCACTCCGGCGCAAGAAGTTCCTTTTGCAGGGCATCCAAATGTTGGTACGGCGTTCACGCTTGCCAAGTTGGGCGAACTTGGGCAGGTCGATGGCCAAGTTGAAGTCGTGTTCGACGAAAAGGCTGGGCCGGTTCCGATTACAATCCGAAAAAACGGTAATAAGATCTGGTGCGAATTGAAAGCTCCGACTGAATTGACCATTGGCGAAACAATCCCCGTCACTCAAATCGCGACTGCAATTGGATTAAAGCCAGAGCAAATCGTTACGTCAACGCATCCTCCACAGGTCGCGTCAGTGGGTTTAGGCTTTGTCACGGTTGAATTGATTGACCGCGAAGCACTTACCAATGCTAGTGCCCTGTTTCCGATCTTCCAGGAAATTCAACAGGCTGGCGTGCATCCCTACGTTTTCATGTACGTCCGCTCAGATGATGAATTTGACATTCGCGCACGGATGTTTGCACCGACGGACAACATTATGGAAGATCCTGCGACAGGTAGTGCAACTTGTGCGATGGTCGCGTTGCTGACGCATTGTAAGGCCGAGTCGGATGGAGAATTTTCGTTTCGCGTAGGACAAGGCATTGAGATGGGCCGGCCGAGTTTGCTGGAAGCCAGATCTCAAAAGGAAAATGGAGTTGTCACTGGTGTTTGGGTCGGAGGCACTTGCGTCAGCATGACCTCGGGCACTATTGAGCTTTGATCGACGTTGCCTGCAGGACTTTTTGAACCTGTTCATTTCGCGCGAGTGCATGGGAGAGGAAAGCGGACTAGCTTAGAAACTAGGCCTGCTGGTTTTCGTGTGCTAAATCGTCTTGGGCGAGTTGCTTGCGCCGGTTGCGAATTTGATCCACAAGAATGGTGCCAATGATTAATTGCATCACATGGTACATCAAGATTGGAAGCATGCTGAATCCAAGGCTGATCGCGGTCGATAAGCCAATCACTAGTGTTTTTTGACTACCTGCAAACCCGACGGCGATTTGGTCGGGTCGTGGCATTTTCATGACACCTGCGATCTTCATTCCCAGCCAAAACACAACACAGTGAACACTAACCAAAACTGTCGCTGCCACCAACAGATCTTTTACTGCGGTACTACTTTGGACGTCTGCGACACGATTCCCCATTCCGATCGCGCCGACAAACACCACTGAAAGCACGCCAATCATCGCAGCGATACTTAGTTTTGATTTGTTGGTTGTTGCCCAATCGGCACTCGCCCGGTGAATTCGCAACAATTGTGCGACACCGATCGGTAACACCACAAAGGCCAGCAGCTTGTAAACCGTACCAAGCAATTTCGAAGATTCTATCTCAACCCCGGTAAGCCAAAAAATCCAAAACGGCATCACAATAAAACAAGTCGAATTGGTAATGATCGTAACCATCATCGCGATACCATCGTTGCCACCGGCTCGACGCGTCCACACAGCGCCTGTCGCTAATGTGCAAGGCGTAGCAGCGGCGACGATCATACCACAACCAATTTCCACTCTGGCGAAACCCGCAAAGGGCCACACCAACAGTGGTATCAATCCCACGTTTAAAATCGACGCCAGCAGCGCTGCTTGAGGCCGTGAGATCGTGGTTTTCAGTTGTCCAAACTTGAGCGGCCATGCCATTATGAACATCGTGACCGACACGATTCCCCACTTGATCCAAGACGACTCCGCCAGTCCGGCCAGCGGAGTGGCCAAGCTATATCCTAGGCCCAAGAGAGCGAATAGGCTTATTAAAAACAGGTTCTTCTTGATCGTAGAATACAACGAATTCGTTCTTGAAATTAATTGAAACGACGGGGCTTCACAGCAGGCCAGGGCGAAGCCTTACCGTGCCACTGCCTAGATTATGCCGATTGTTTGTTTTCGGCAACCAAGGTACGGGTGGTTGGTTGAGTGCAACTCTCTATCTCGCTCCCCAAAACTGCGGCTATTATCGGTCATTCATCGCCGCTGCCAAAAAGCCCAAGTATCAGCCACTTGATCGTGCTCAATCGTTTCGTGAGCGAGCAATTGATCAGCAATTGCACACGTTGCCGCCCAAACGTTTTCATCGTCGAAAAATTCCCATACTTGCCGTTCCATGTCAGCCAAGAACTTGCGTCTGGCTGGTTCTGGTTTCAAGCGAGAAGCGGCCAGAACTGCCTGCTGCCAATCCGCAGCAAATTCACGGCAATCGGCGATTGACTCGTGGGCGCCGTCATAAGTCAACTCAGCCACTGGCCCAGCAAGCGACACTTTAAGCTCGGCGACTTCGACATTTTTAGCCAACATCGGAGGCCATTGCACAATCGATTCACCAAATCGCTGCAACCCATCATCGTCGGGCGGGTCGATCGAGACATGGACAATTCGCCCGCCGCAACTGACCGCCATGATCGCATGGCCCGCCTCGTGGTAGGCGGTTAGCGTTTCAGTGTCTTCAGGCATGTCCGGTTTTGCCTTTCCAGTGGCAGGTCTACAATGGAGGCCGACGCGATCGTCCAAAATACTCAATCGCTTCAGATCCTTCGACCATCGCCGACTTGGAAATCGCCGACGACCGAGGCTTACCGCTTTATTCTACCAACTTGCTCATGTCGCCAACCACCCAAGACCCTTGGACCATCAAACGTTTGCTGGACTGGACCGTCGAACACTTTGATCACGTCAACAGCTCTAGCTCGCGTTTGGATGCAGAAGTGCTCTTGGCCGAAGCACTCGACTGCCCTCGCATCAATCTGTACACGCGGTTCAACGAAGTGCCCGACGAAGAGCCTATGACCAAATATCGCGAATGGGTCAAACGCCGTGCCGCTGGCGAACCTGTCGCTTACATCGTGGGGCATAAAGAATTTTACTCGCTCAAATTCTATGTCGACAACAACGTTTTGATCCCGCGACCGGAAACCGAGCACGTGGTAGTGGCGGCTCTTGAAGCTGCCAAAACAGTCGACGCGAGCCCGTTGCGAATTATCGACGTGGGTACTGGTAGCGGCTGCGTTGCAATCACGCTGGCCAAACAACTTGCTGAAACTTCGAGTGATATGAAAACCGTCATTGCGGCGACGGACTTGTCTCCTGAAGCAATCGAAGTGGCTCGCAAAAATGTCACAGCGCATGGCGTGGATGACCGCGTCCGTCTGTTCACAGGGGATTTGCTGGAGGCGTTACCAGCCGGCAGCAATCCAGTTCACATGATCGTCAGCAATCCGCCGTACATCGGTAAAGGCGAGATCGATACGCTAGCCGATGATGTCAAAAACCAAGAACCACATTTAGCGCTGTTTGGTGGCCAAGACGGTACGGAGATCATTCAGCGATTGATCGACCAATCGATCCCGATGTTACTTCCCGGTGGATACTTGATTTTTGAAACCAGCCCCATCAACATCGACCGATGTGTGGATTTGGTGTCCAAGCATTCGGAGTTCGTTTCCGTGGAAACCGAAAAAGACTTCGCACACTGCAAAAGAGTAGTCATTGCTCGCCGTTCCGACTGAAGGGGCGACTGGGTGCACTCTGACGTAACCTAAGCCCTTGGGTGAAACTGTCGGTGGACTTTTTTCAAACGTGACTGATCCACGTGCGTGTAGATTTGAGTCGTCGCAATGCTCGCGTGCCCCAGTAACTCCTGCACCTGGCGCAAATCTGCTCCACCGGCCAGTAAATGAGTTGCAAAGCTGTGCCGCAACGTATGCGGACTCAAGTCCATTGAGATTCCTGCGATCAAAGCGTATTTTTTGACCAGCTCCCAAATCGCTTCGCGTCTCATCTGTCGGCCACTGCGTGAAAGAAACAGCCAATCGCTTTGCGAAGGTCGAGGCTGTGCGAGTCGCGGTCGTAGTCGATCCAAATACTTTTGAATGGTTTCGATGGCCGAATCCCCTAGCGGTACCATCCGCTGCTTGGAACCTTTACCTTGGACCTTACAATATCGCTCGGGCAAGTGTAACTCGCGGAGCCGCAAGCCCGTCAATTCAGACGCACGGCAACCCGTCGCGTAGAGCGTTTCCAAGATCGCTCGGTCGCGAAAATGGTATACCTCGACACTTCGTGGGGCTTTAAGCAGTCGGTCGATCTCGTTACTTGAGAGCACCAACGGTACTCGTTGCCAAATTTTCTGACTCCCCAGAAGCTCGACCAAGTTGTCGACCAGCACTCCTTCGAGCTGCAGGTAGCGAAAGAACATTTTTACTGAAATGACATGTCGCGAGATCGAAGTCGGCGCCAGCGTCTGGTCGCTAAGAAAACCAACGAATTCGGACAGGTCGGTGATTGTCAGTTGAGCAACTTTGCGATCACCTAGCCAAGTCAAGAAACGGCGCATATCACGGGTATAGGCGACGACGGTGTTCTCCGCCAAATGACATTCACTACGCAGGTAGTCGGTAAACGAATCGGCCCATCGCCGCGTCGCGTTTTTGTTTGAACCGGTTTTGGCTTTGGCCAGCCGACGGAGCTGTCCTTTTTTCAGTTTCTTCATAGACCTGCAAGCAAAAGAGAGTGCTTACTTAAAATCGTCGCCCTCGCGATTGGCTCACCAAAACAGCAACAAAGAAACTGGCTATGCCGTTTGCAATGAATGTAGGTCGGGACAACTACTATTAGAAGGACATATCTTACGACTTGAGGCTACGAGATCGCAACAAAATTTCATTGGCGCGTCGCCACAAACTTGGCTTGCGGTTATTGTCGGGCGCGTTGAAGGTCTTGGAGGAATGAGTTGAAGTTGTGGTACTCTTCCGGTGGGGCCTCGTTGACGACACCGTCTTGAATTACTTGACCTGCTTTTTCTTGGTTGCCAGCAACGGATCGTCGCTTGTCGTTTGGACGCAGACCGTATGATTCGACGAGCCGATCGTATTTTCGTCGGGCTTGTGCATCCCCTCGTGCGGCTGCTTCTTTCATTTGTTCATGACTATCAATGAAGTCATTGAGATTTTGTTTGTTCCAGCCCATCTTTTTAAGCAACTCTGGGTCGGGGTTGTGTCGCTGGTTTCTCAATTTATTCAACAGCAAGTCAATTGCTTTTTTCGAGTGTTCAAGGTTTTCCTTTTCTTGTATCAATGCATCACTACCCACGTCGCCAGATCCCGCTTGACCACCGCCTTTAGGGGTTGCTGATCCATCGGACTGAGTGTCGTTGGAAGACTGCTGAGACTGACCAGTACCCTCGGATTCACCAGAGCTAGGTGTTCCAGAGGACTGTCCTTCTGGTCCGCCTTCCTGCGGCTGGCCAGTGGATTTTTGACCTTGGGTGCCTTGTCCTGGTGATGTTTCGCCAGGTTTTCCCGATTCGCTTGGTGAGCCATTGGATTGTTC
>CAZHCH010000016.1:20044-55254 GCA_964530985.1 uncultured Pirellulaceae bacterium
TGGATTGTTCGCCGCTGGGCGTATCTCCACTGGGGCTATCGTCCGAGTTTTGTGGCTCTGACCCGTTACTCGGGTTGCCAGAACTTGGTTGTTCAGATTCGGACGGGCCTGCGTTTGGTTTTTCAGATTCGCCGGATGGATTGCTTTCGCTTTGGTCGGACGGATCTTGCTCCCGTGGATTACCCTCAGCTGAATCGTTCTGCGGACGACTGTTTTGTGAATTTTCGGGTGCCGTATTTTGTTGATCTGGCTCAGTTCCTCCTTGAGACTGTTGTGTGCTAGGAGAATTATCTGACTGGTTTGGATTCTGGTCTTCGTTGCCGGGTTTGTTAGTCGGATCGTTGGGTGACTGTTCTGAATTTTCAGACGAATCAGAGCTTTCTTGGTTATTAGGCTGGTCCGGATCACCTTCTTGTTCTTGCTGGTCAGGGTCGTCGCCTAACAATTCTTGCAGACGGCGGACCTTTTCTCCTCCGGAGGCATCAGACGAAAGCTGTTCGTCACCCTCGGTTAAGTCCTCGTCTTTTCTTTCGGGCGCAGAATCATTGACGGTGTTGTTGCCGGTTGGATTATTTCCAGATCTAGCGTTGGACGCATCTGAATTGGGGTCTGAATCGCTAGGGCGCTGACCAGAACCTGGGCCATCGCTTTTGTTATTTGGATCGCCGCCATCGGTGTCTGATTCGCTGCCACCATTTCCTGTAGGTGATGGTTGTTCTGGTGTCTGTTCGTCCCCACCGGTTCCGCCGTCGTTTGGTGGGGAGTCGGTTGTGTTGTCTTCGCCAGAAGGATTTTCGCTTTGAGCCGAAGAGCCTTTGTTGCCGTCGGAGGAATTTCCATCAGGCGATTCATCAGTTTGGGAATCGCTGGAGTTTTGATCGTCGGGTTGCGGATTGTCTGAGCTTTCATTTCCGGGGTCTTGATTGTCCTCTCGAGAACCATCGGTAGATCGACTCGGGTCGTTGTTGTCTTCTGCTCCAGGCGTATCTTGCTGTTGTGACCCCTCTGTGCCTTGTTCGGAAGGATCACTCTGTTCGCCGGTGTCTGACTCGTTACCCGATGGATCCTTTGGATCGTCCGCCGATTCGTCGTTTTGCGGTGGCGGATTCGGTTCTGTTTTTTGCTTGTCCTGTTGACCGTCTTTGGGTGCCTTGGGGGCGGTCACTGTGAAGCTATAGTTTTTACTGCGAGTCACATTCGGTTCGGGGTCGGTGTCACTATAGTAACTGGTTCGGTTGTCCTCGGCGGTGATGTAAAAGATTGCTTGGTCGCCAGTAGTCAAGCCAAGTTCTTCTGGGGTGATTTTGTATCGAGCTTGTACTTTACGTTGGTTGTTTGCTTGAGTTTTTAAAGTCAACGTTTTATTCAGCACTTGGTTTCCACGGTGCTCGATATGGATTCGAACAAACGAAATTTCGTAGTCCAAATCGTTGGCCGTGGCGGCAACGTTTAGATTTCCATTGGCGGCAACTTTGGATTCGGCGGTCGCTGGAGCGCGGATTTCGAGTTCAGGTGCGAGGTCAGGAATGGTTCGTATGGAGTAAATGTTTGGGACCGCTGGACTGTTTCCATCAACGCTATTGAAATTAATGCGATAATGCGTTGCGATGGGTTTTTCGCGGTTGGTATCTAGCGTCAACTGGAACACTGCCGTGGCGTTTTTTGAATCGACCGTCATGGACACCGGGGCGCGTGCCAATTTGAACTTTTGATCTTCGTTGGGCAGCGTTGGCAATTGATTCAGCAACTCGATCGTTGCGCTTTCGATTTCGAGGTTCGCCGTGGCATTGACAGTTACTTTGGCTCCTTCGACGCCTTCGATTGCACCTTGCAGGGTCGTCTGGGGTTTCAGCTTGGTGTATTTTGGCGGATCAATCTGGATCGACTCGATTGTAATTGCAGGTCGAGGCGCGACTTTGATTTCAAACTTTCCGCTCTGGCCATCGCGAGCAACGATCTCGTATTCCAGCGACTCTCGAAGTCCACCGGTGTTTTCAGTTAGGTCAAGTATGTACTGTCGAGGCGTAGTTGGATCGGGTTGCATCAACCGGACTTGCCCAGATTGTCGACCGTCATTGGTTGAGTAAATCAGTTTGACTTCTTCAGGCGAGTGAGGGCCGTAAACCTTGGCGGTAATCTCGATCTGGTCACCAAAGAAGACGGATGCGTTTCCGGGAGTCACGTCAGCGATTGTGACGACAGCGGGCTTGGCAAGATCCGCCGAGGGAAACAATACTCGGTTGAGTGTCTGGAGTGGGTTTTTTGGAGACAACATGAAGTAAGCGATGAACGCCGCAGTCATTGCGACTAACCAAAAACCGAGTCGAATGACTTTGCTTCGGTCGACGCTAGAGTCAACGGGAACGGAATTCAAGTCAACAGCTGCTTGCCTAGCGACTGCATCAAATACCGCACTGCGAATGGAATCTGGTTTTTTGCGAAACCAAACGTAGTTCAAAACACTGTTACGGAAGCCGGGCTTGGAGTCCTCAAGCATTTTGGCCGCATAGTCGGGATTGATTTGTTTGGTCAGCAGCGGCCAAATAGAAAACACCATCGTGACCACGCATCCGGTGACCAACAGCAACAGCGCCGACCATCGCATTAGTGGTGTAAATGTAATTACCCAAGCATCAAGAATGGCCGCCAACAACAAGAATCCAATCACCATCACGACCAGCAATAAGATCGAAGCAATCAAGTCCGTCGACTTGACTTGTCGTCGAGTTTTTTCAAGCTGTTGATCGACGTACTGCGTGACTCGGCTTTTGCCTGTGGCAGGAGCCGGTCGCCGAGCAGCGGTTTGTTTGGTCGGAGCAGACATGGTGCTTGAAATAGATCTGGGACGAACGGTTTATATATACTCTACGGATTCGCGCAGCGAGCATTAGGTTCTATCGGAGAACCACCGTCTATATTATAGGCGCTTGCTGAAAAGAAGCGCTGCTTTGGCCGAATTCACCGTTGTTTGAGTTGTATTGACTGTTTAGACAGGTTTTGACTGCTAGAAATGGGTGCCAGGCGGAAGGGGCCGAGGGTGATTGCGCTAGTTTTCGAAATAGGTGTAGCCGCTCATACTTTCGTTGAACATGGCAACCATTTCCTGCCGCTGGGCATCTGAAATGCTTTTGTCGTTTACGGCTGTTTCAGCTCGTGCTTGAAAGCGTTTCAAAATGTCGTCCGACGAGTATTCGACATAGCTGAGTACGTCGCTAATACTGTCGCCAGCAAGTTCGTGAACAAACTGGAGTTGACCTTGATCGTCGACTCTAACACTGGCGACATTTGCATCGCCAAACAGATTGTGCAAATCGCCGAGAGTTTCTTGGTAGGCACCAGTCAGGAAGACACCAATGCAGTACTCTTCGTCCGGTTCGATCTCGTGCAGTTTGAGCGTTTTGCATTCGGCTTCCAGCGTCGCGAATCGATCCAGCTTCCCATCGCAGTCACATGTTAAATCACCGATGATCGCGTTTCGGGTGGGCTCTTCGTTCAAGCGTTGAACAGGCATGACTGGGAAAATTTGATCGATGGCCCAACTGTCGGGAAGCGATTGAAAGACGCTAAAGTTACCGTAATAAATATCAGACAGTGCGTCGTTCAAGTTCAACAGCGCCGGCGGAGCACGATTTAGATTCGGGACTTTGGCTGCGATTTTGTGCAAGATCGTTAGGCAAATATTTTCTGCGAGTGCTCTTTCTCGTAGGGACACTGTACCACTGCGAAACGCCTTACGTGCCTCGCCAAGATTGTAAATCGCATCGTTGTAGTTTTCTTGTAGTCGGCGTGCGTCGATTGATTTCAATGTGTCCAGTAGGCAAACTACTGATTCATGGAGTTGCTCTGGCATTGTTTCAGGCATCGGTAGCGGAGAAAACCGGTTCACATCTAGAACATTAAACAACAATACTGAAACCGGCGCTACAGTCCAGCGCCCGGATTCGCTAATCAGGACTGGGTGCTCAACCCCCTCTGGACCGAGCGAGGCCATGATGGATTCAACGATATCGATGCAGTATTCGTCGACGTCGTAGTTGCGACTCGAACCGGTCGTGCTACCGGAGCCGTCGTAGTCGACGGCTAGGCCACCACCGATATCCAAGTAGCCCATTGGAGCGCCTTCGCCGATTAAATCCAAGTAGAATCGGCAGGCTTCGGTGACGCCATCACGAATATTGCGGATGTTTGGGATTTGCGATCCAAGATGGAAATGCAGCAACTGCAGGCAGTCCAACATGTCACAGTTGCGTAACTGGTCGACGATGTCAATCAGCTGGACCGTTGAAAGGCCAAACAAACTGCGGTCACCACTGTCAGATGCCCAGTGCCCATCGACCTGCGTGGCGAGTTTAATTCGCACGCCGATCATTGGTTTCAAACCCCAGTGTTTGGAGCGAGCGATGATCAGGGGAATTTCTTTGGGTGTTTCGGCGACAAAGAAACACTTGAAACCCAAGCGTAGCGCTTGGAATCCCCAGTCAATGAATTCTTCGTCTTTGTAGCCGTTGCAAACGATCAAGCACTCCTTGGACTCCAAGTGCGACATAGCAATCAGCAATTCTGCTTTGCTACCGACTTCGAAACCATGCGAGTGTTTTTTGCCAAAGCGGGCGATGTTGTCGATGATACGAGCTTGCTGATTAACTTTGATTGGAAACACACCGCGATACACGTTTTGGTAACCTGCATCTGCGATGGCTTTGGCAAAACTTAGATTAAGTTTGCTGATCCGATCGTCAGTAACGTTTTCCACTCGCAGCATGACTGGCATTTCCAACCCGCGTTGTTTGAGGCCATCGATGATCTCAGTGACTTCGATTGGACGAGCGCCAGCGGCAGTGTTGAGCTTAAAGGTCAGGTTGCCGTTGTTGGCGATGCCGAAATAACCTAGCCCCCAGCGGTCGATCCCATACAGCTCCGTTGAGTTGGCGGAGGACCATTGGGAATCGAGTTGGCCGTTAGTTCGACCTGTGCTGGCGCCATGACGAGGATTGACCAGCGTATTGGCACCGTCGGTGCGGAGGGGGACATTCAAAGCGCCGAGCTTTCTCAAAAACGAAACGGAACAGCAACTGGTGAAGTTTGAACTGCCTGAGCATTATTGCATCTGCATCACTAGGTCTGCATTATTGCAGACGTTGAATTCAAATGACAATACGGCACCGTTTTCCTAGGTCCTAGTTGAGTCAACTAGCGACCAGCGAGGCTATTTGCGCTGCCTTGCAGGTTTTTGAGCGGATTGAGCTGGAGCGGACTGGCGGTCAACTTTGCGCCAAGTCGCTGGTACGGTCGGTTCGACGAATCGGTTGAGCCAATCTCGTACGGCAGTAAGTTTACCGTTGATTTTTCGATTTTGAAACAAAAAGTAGTTGCTTGAATAATTGTTTTTGGCTGGGTTGTAATTGGGGGCGTACATGTGAATCGCCAATGGCATGAAATCATCGGCACTTAAGATCAATTCGACTTTCGAGTACGTTTGGGCGTCGTGAATTCGCTTGGGGTAAATGTCCAACCAGATCTCATTTTCGATCAGCTTCTGTTGGCCTTGGGCATCGGTTTCGTATTTTGGAATATAACGAACCCAATAGCGGTTCATCACGTCTTGCTTTTTGGCACCAAACAAAAACGGTAGTGGGCTTTCAGCAACATTGCCTTGTAGCTCTGGTGGGATGATAGACTTATAACGAGCTTTCAATTCAAAGTCGAAGTCATAAACGGCATCGCCAGTACAGACCCAGCATTCATGAATGTTGCGATTCCAGATTTTGTGCCCTTCGAGTGGTTCGTATTTTGCGTCGCCACCTTTTACTTCAGGAGGTGCTGTGAATCGAAACACTTTAGTCGTTTCGAAACGAGCTTTATCGGGTGCTGCAAAGCGAATCTCACCAGCGGCTTGCTGACTCGCATACAACTGATTGGTCTGTGGGTCTCTAATGTTGACTTTTGAGGTGTCGTATTCGTATCGCAGGAAGTCACATTGGTATTGCCTGACTCGGTCGCTGGTCTGTTGCCAATAATCCAGAACCTTCTCGATGTACTGTTGCTCGTCTGCTGGCAATGGAAAGCCGGGTGGCAGTTGAGGTGAACGAACTTGAGCTGTGTTGGCTGGCTGAGCCTGCTCGTTATTGTTCTGGTATTGATTGGCCTGCCCAAAAGCTAGGCTTCCAAAGCCAACAGTTAGCAGGGCGGCGAAGACGCAACTTCCTGTCGCGGATCGCAGACCAATGGCTTCAAAATGCTTCGAAAGTGAGCAAAACAGCATATTATTCATCCTTGAATATTGGCTCGCCCAGCAAAATCATAATTTCCGTCGGCCATGACGGCGTCGGCTGGCGCGAATTTCAAATTTCTTTTCGGTTGAGATTCTACCACCGGATGTTTTAGTCAACTAGTCGAATCGTTGCTAGCAAGATTCCTAAGGAGGATGGCGATGGCTGGACAAAGTTTGTCCGAAGTTTAGCGACTCCGGCGATTCTAAATCTGTCACTGGGCAAATTCGGCTGAACAATTGATTTGAACTGGTCAGTCCGGCCATTTTTGGCAAATATTGTTCGGTGCTTTGCCGAGGAGAGAATCGATGTTATAGTTCTGATGTCACAACACCCGAATGAACTAATAATGAAATCTCTGGCGAAATCTGTTTTCCATGCATAGCTGCCTTTGCAGCCGATTGGCCCACGTTTTGAATTGCGTGCCGGCCCTGCCCTTGCGTCGCCCTTATTCCTGTTTTCGCCGCCCCGAACTGTGCGAAGACTTTCTTTGATTACCGAACAAAACTGATTTCGATTAGGAACCATTCATGCGCGAATTATTAGACGAAAAGCTAAAACGCTTCGAAGAACTAGAAGCCAACATGCTGGACCCAACCATTCAAGCTGACAGCAAAAAAATGGCCGCCGTTGCTCGAGAACACGGCTCGATCGCCAAGCTCGCGACCAAGTATCGTCGGTTCGGTGAAGTCTTAGCCGAAATGGAAGAAGTCCGTCAGATGGCCGAAGAGGGCGATGCCGACGAAAAGGAAATGGCCGAAGACGAATTAAAAACGCTTCACACCGAACGTGAATCGTTATGGGACGAACTGCTGGACATGACCATCGGTGGTGAAGATGCAAACCGTTCACGCTGTGTGGTTGAAATTCGCGCCGGTACCGGCGGCGATGAAGCGGCGTTGTTTGCTCGGAACTTGTTTGAGATGTACCAAAAGCATTGCGAAAGCAAAAAATGGAAGTTTGGCGTGATGGATTCGAACCCAACCGAACTCGGCGGATTTAAAGACGTTACCGTGTCCATCGAAGGCGAAGGTTGTTATCGGGAACTGCAATACGAAAGCGGTGGCCATCGTGTACAACGGGTTCCTGATACCGAAACCAAGGGGCGAATTCATACCTCCGCTGCTACGGTCGCGGTATTGCCAGAGCCTGAAGAGGTCGAAGTTGATTTGGCTAAAGATGACTACACGGTCGAACGATACATTGCAGCTAGCGGACCTGGTGGCCAGCATGTCAACAAAACTGCATCTGCGGTGCGGATTACGCACCATGAAACGGGTGTCGTGGTGAAGTGTTGTGAAGAACGTTCACAGCATAAGAACTTGGCAAAAGGCATGCGGATGCTGATGTCAAAACTATACGATCACTATCGCCAACAAGAGGATCAAAGCCGATCCGACCAACGTAAAAGCTTGGTGGGTTCTGGGGACCGCAGTCAACGAATTCGCACTTACAACTTTCCCGAAAATCGGATGACCGACCACCGAGTTGGCCTGACGCTGTACAAACTGGACCAGATCATGGCCGGGTCGGTGCAGATGATCACGGACGCTTTGATTGACCACGATCGCCAAGCGTTGCGAAGTTCGATGGGCAAGATGGACTAAAACCAAAGCATCCATTTGGATTGCACGGTTTCGATTAGTTCATGGAAAATCACGTAGCCAATTGAGCGTTCGCCGCAGTGCACTTTGCCGGTAACCCGAGTTTCAGTGCGTAGCAGGTCTTGGACAATGTCGGCGTTTTCAAAAGCGACACGAACCAGTGCGGCGTTGCCATCGTCGCTGTACACTTCTAGTTTTCGATCGACTGAAATTAGCGTTCCGTCGTACTCAGTGCCGGGATTGGATACCAAGGCAAAAGTGACTTTTAGCTTTTCTTCGCTGTCATTGATCGCTCGGAAAAGATGCGCTAACCGTCGCTCGGGCATCTGCAGCTCTAACTCCCATACGGCCTCTGGTGGTACCACAGTCATTAAGTTTTGACCGCGAGTGACGGGGCGGTTGGTCAAGTTTTGTTTGACGTTCCAGTTGACCACGCGTCCGGCGGATGGACTGGTTACGGTCAGCAGTTGTTGTTCTTCGATCCGGATATTAAGTTCGCGTTGCAAACTAAGAATTTTTTGCTTGTCTGATTGAATTAGGCTTTCAAGTTCTGTTTTTTCGTTTAACTCGAGTTTGCCTGAGGACCGACGCTGAGTGTTGGCGCCGATTCGCGATTCGGCTTCTGCAATTTGGCCGTGAATACTGGAGATTGCGAGTTCGATGTCGCTGTTCTTCATGCGACCCAGCACTTGTTGTTCTTGGACGACGGTGTCTCCGGTGTCCGAGACGAAAACTTCTTCCATCGTTCCGTCGGTTTGAGCAAACACTTCAAACTGTGTTTCGGGAACCAAGCGTCCGTTGGCACTCAAGCCGAAGGTATACGGAAACATTGTTAGAAACAATCCGGCAGCGACGGTGGCCAGTGTGACGGTGGCGGTCTTCCAACGTTGCTCCACATGGAAGATCCTGCTAATCCGCCCTAGAAACTGCCAAACAGGCATCAAGAAGATCGAGCTATACCGATTTGCATTGGTCAATGCCGTTTGACCGTGCTGCACAACGACATCGACGCGTTGTCGAGTGGTCGGTGAGATTCGTGAATCCGAAAGTTGCTCAACGATTAAAGCTCCGATTTGCCGAGCGGGCTTTCGTTTTTTTCCCGGCTGATCCATCGCTGGCGTTTCGGTGGTTTCCATCATTGGAATCACTGCCAGCATTTTGGTGTGTGATTGATCAACGTATCGTTGGAGTTTGGTTTCAAGTTGCGGTGGTAAGGCCGCGTGTTCGTCGTTGTACCACAGTGGTTGACCGGTTTTAATCACAGCGGCAGCCAGTAAGTTCAAGTGTTTAACTTGGCTCGCTCGACGTTCAATCGAATCCAAACCGCTGACTGATTGGACGCGACAATTTCGGCCAGTTCCCAATGCCACGCTAACGCGATCGCAATCGATCAACCGACGACTCTCGTTGGCCAGTGTGTAGACGGTTTTTTTTGTGTTCAGACCTTGGTGAATTGAACGGATGAATTGTTCCAACTGGTGCCACATTTTTTGTTGCGCGCCGAAGGAACGAATGCGGTGGTTGGCGAGATAGCGGCTGCCGGTTTCGCCCATTTGACTTAAAAAACGCAAGTAACCTTGCTGGGTATTGGGGCCAGTAGCTGATCGCTGAAAGATCTCAATCAGGCCAACTGGTTTTTGATCGACCACCAGCGGCGCTAACACTAACAGGAAGTCGGTTGAATTGGCTCCGTCGGAATCGCCACTGTTGTTAGATTCAGTGGCACCAGATTGAGGTGCGACCAAGGTCGACTCGCCTTTGGCAAGAATACGATGCAACAAATGGTGGTGTTGCGTTTGCGCAGCGGGGCGATCCGCCAAACCAGTTTGTTTGAGGTTGATTTGGTAGCGTAATCGTAAATGTTGCTGGTCGTCCAGCATCCAAATGGCACCTCCAATCGAAGCCAACGCGCTAGTTGTGCGAGTCAGAAAGCCCTCGAAAAACTCTTCTTCGGTGCAGTCAGACTTGGCCAATTGTTCTACTTCGGCGGCCAAAGTGCGGATCTGATGCCGGGTCTGGTTGACCAAGTTTTGATCAGGGCCGGATTGACTAGTGCTAGGGCCAGATTGATCAGAAGTTGGCCCAGCAACGTTCTCAGCGGGAACGCTGCGCTGGGACGGCCGCACGATATGAGGTTGATTCTTGGAGGAGTCAACGGACGATATGGAGTTGGTTGGGTTTTGCGACATCACCGTCCTAGACAGAGCAGCCTGTTATCATTGATAATTGGGCTACCTTCCAGAAATTTCTTGATCGTCGCAACCTCGATTTTGTTGTAGCTGGCTGCATTTGATAGCCTTTTTGTAGGTGCACTAACCGATTTCTAGTTTCCTTTTGTTACTCACGCGTCAATTCAATAAAATTCATTAAATGCGAAGTCTCGGTAATTTAGATAGTCCGCAGCAAGCGGAAACGTTTTTAGCTTATTTACTCGTCCAAGGGATCGAAGGCCACTTCGACGTCCAATCGGGTTCGCCTGAGATTTGGGTGAAAGACGAGGATCAGCTTTCTGAAGCGCTGGCCGAGTTGGCAGCATTTCGCGAAAACCCGACCAGCGAAAAATATAAAGCTGCTTTGACGAAAGCGAAGTCAATCCGAAAACAGCAAGCCAAAAAAACAAAAGCGATGCAAAAGAATATCGTACATGTGGCGCATGGTGGCCTCAACAAAAAGCCTCATTTGACTATGCTTTTGATTGGTATTTGCGGTGTTGTGGGCTTGCTGACGAACTTCGGAATTGCGCCCGAAAATGCCGGGCTAGGAGATGAGGCGATCATTGCCCATAAAACTCAGCCTGTATACCGATGGTTGCAATTTACTTGTGTAGGTCCGCCGGCAGGTGAAGAGTTGGCCTTTGAATATCTTGCAACTGAAAAACCAGACGATCTGCGTTTACGAACGGCCAGCTTACTTCGTGGGGAAGTCTGGCGTTTGTTCACGCCAATGTTCATTCACTACGGTCCGCTGCACATCGTTTTTAACTTGTACATGCTTTTCAGTTTGGGCTCGTTGGTCGAACGCCGTTACAGTTGGAGGCGTTTGTTGATGCTGGTCTTGTTGGCATCTGCGATCCCTAACTTGGTGCAATGTATCGTTCCAGAAGCTGTGCAAGGGATCGTGCCGTATTTTATCGGTGGTTATTTAATAACTAGTTTGGGAGGGATGTCCGGCGTGGTCTATGGGGTATTCGGTTACATTTGGGTCAAATCAATTTTTGATCCGAAGTTCGGGTTTCGAATGCCACAGAGTTCGATCGTTATCATGATGGCGTGGCTGTTCGGTTGCATGTTCGCTCCACAGTTGCACGCGGTAGGCATCGGTATTTTTCCGTTGAACGTTGCTAACTGGGCGCATGGAATTGGACTGTTGGTCGGCATGATTGCGGCGTACATGCAGTCACCAGAAGGTAAATAAGATGGCCAATCATAATGCCTCTTGGGTTCACGAGCGAGAAAAAAAGTTGCTCGCGCCGTACGCGATGTATAGCGCCGACTCTAAGGGTCGGGTGCATCCCGAGGAAGAACACGTTTACCGAGGGCCTTTCCAAAGAGACCGCGATCGCATCCTGCATAGTTCCGCTTATCGACGTTTGAGCGGAAAGATGCAAGTCTTCACTGGCGAGATGGGTGATTACCATCGCACGCGTTTGACACATACGCAGGAGGTAGCCACGATCGCTAGAACGATTGGTCGTTCGTTAGGGTTGAACGAGGACTTGATTGAGGCGTTAGCCTTGTTGCACGATATTGGTCATCCGCCGTACGGGCACTGTGGCGAAGACGCGTTAAATGAATGCGGGTCAGATGTTGGCGGTTTTTCTCACAACCAATTTGGGCTCACGATCGTCCAAGAAATTGAAGTTCGATTTCATGAGTTTCCTGGATTGAATTTGACACATGAAACGCTGATGGGGCAGCTGTGTCGTGTTGATAAAGAACTCAAAGGGCAGACGCCACTGCTAGAGGTGCAGTTGGTCGATGCTGCCGACAGTACGACCTACGATGCTCATGACACCGACGACGCAATCAAACTTGGGTTGGTGAATATTGAAGAGATGAAACACTTAGCGTTGATCAAAGATAGCTTGAATTTTGTTAAGGCGAACTTCGCCAACCTAAATGACGATTTGCTACGAAAGGCATTGGTGCACCGATTAGTGAATTTCCAAGTGACTTGTTTACTGTCTCATTGTGCCGCTGAGCTAAAAAAGCATCAGTTCAAGTCAGCCGAAGAGGCGATGGCTAGTGAGTTTCGACTTGGGCATGCCGCAGAGATTGAGCAGCAAAAGGAAGAGTTGGAGCGGTTCTTATACCAGCGAGTCTATCGCCATCCAAAGCTGGTCAAGATTCGCGATCAGGCTCAAGCACGTGTACAGCAGATGTTTGCCACTTATTGTGGCAAGCCAGATTTGTTTCCGAAGAAGTACCAAGCCCGCGCCCAAAAGATTGGTGTTCCCAGAATGGCGGTGGAATACATTGCTGGGATGACCGACAAGTTTTTCGAGGACACGTTCCAGCGAACGCATTCGGTTGGTGTTTAATCGCCCAGGACAGTATTTTTACTGGAAACAAGTGACGATTAGCCCGAGATTACCAGCGCTTCGAGTTACAACTGGTCGCCAATTTCCAAGGGTATCGCCTCTTACAGCTTTCCTGGTCCATTAGGACGACGAGTCGTTAAGTGAGTTTCCCAGTTTTTTTCTACGAATTTCGTTGCAACTGCACCACTTTGCGTGGTAGAAACAGTACCGGGGTGAGTACCATGTGCGACCCAGTTTTTCTTAGCAATGTTAGATTGGTCGATCAATTTTTCGACAGCTAAAATTTGCTTTGTGGTGAGCTTGAATCTAGCTCGTCGCACTACTTATTGTTTTACTGCAGCGGGTTGTTTGAACCGGTTGTATATAGATAGCGGATTTTGAAATGGCACTATGGATTTTACGCGGTGTTTTTATGTTGATTGCCATTGGTTTGGCGATGACGTTGACAGCTACTCCAGAATTTTACGGTCCTGAGGCGGAGGTTGCGGGACAGTCAGCCACGCCGTTTGGTCGTTGGTTACTGTTCGGCAGTTTTTTATTGGGAGCAGTCGCCACGGTTCTGCTGGATGTATTGATCGAGAAAAAACGGATCGACATGATCACCAGCGTTTACTTCGGTTTGCTGGTGGGGTTGTTTTTGACGTATATCGTAAACTTGGCTTTGGCGCCGTTGTTTGGGTTGCAGGAGAGCTTTGCGTTCGGTGGTACTCAAATTCCCGCAGAGTCCTTACGGTCGATCTTAGTTGGCTTTGCTGGCGTGTGTTTGTGTTATGGTTGTGTGAGTATGCTCTGGCAGACTCGCAACGATTTTCGGTTTGTGATTCCTTATGTCGAATTCACCAAGGACGTAAAAGGATCCAAGCCATACGTTCTTGATACCAGCGTTGTTATTGATGGTCGTATTGCTGACGTTTTGGAAACAGGCATCATTGATAACAAGCTGATCATGCCTCGTTTCGTGTTGGCTGAGCTGCAAGCGGTCGCTGATAGCAATGACAGATTGCGGCGATCTCGTGGTCGACGCGGTTTAGATATCTTGGATCGACTACGAAAAAATAACCAGATTGATTTCGAGATCTACGAACGTGAGCTTCCTGAAATGCAGGACCATCCAGTCGATATGAAATTGCTGATGCTTGCTCGCCACTTGGACGGTAAAGTCGTAACTGGTGACTTCAACCTTAATAAAGTTGCCAAGCTGCAAAATGTCCCGGTGATCAACTTGAACGAGATTGCTAACTCCTTAAAGCCGGTATTCTTGCCAGGGGAATTGATTAAAATCAAGATCGTCAAGGCTGGCGAGGGACCCACGCAGGGAGTGGGGTACTTGGATGACGGTACGATGATCGTTGTTGACGAGGGACGTCAAGAAATCGGAAACGAGGTTGGGGTGACCGTTTCGAGTATGTTGCAAACTAGCGCCGGCCGGATGGTATTTGCTAAATTAAACTGACTTAGATTTTCTAGTTTCGAATACTAGCGGTTTGTTACGGCTCAATTAGAGGACAATCCGTTTTACGTCCACGGCTGCTCCAGTAAAAAACGGGGCTATCGCCTTTCGGGTCCATGTCATCAACCCAAGTTCTAGTTGTGGCGACGCCTAGTCGTCCAATTGGACTTCGATTACCCCTGCTGCAATCTGTTGTTTGGCAGTAGCTTGCATCTGTCCAATCATTTTTCGTTGTGACTGTGAAAGTTGAAACTTGGAGTCAGGACTGACTAGAGGTTGCAAAATTCGGCCAGCGCCCCGTGGTTGCTCGTCGTCCAAAAATCGTTTGGCAAGTTTTATGCGCACAGGCACCGCTAATCGATCGTAGTGCTTTAGATAATATTCCATCAACTGGCGATACAAAGGATCTTCGTCTGGAATTTTTTCCAAGCCATTGATGATTTTGATCAATCGAGACTCTGATAGCCGTAACTTTGATCGTGATACTGCCAAACTTTGGAAGCGTTTGTATGCGTTTTTGTAGTGGCCTAAATCAATATAACGATCGACAGCCTCTAAACCTTGCTCAAGCTCATGCTTGCGTTCGGCAATTCGTTCGGCTCTTTCGCGATTTACATCTGCTTCTTCGGAAACCGTTAACTGCGATTGCCCACGTTTGCCGGTTCGGAGCGAAATGAAATCATGGCCCTCGCAATTGACTTGTCGGATTTTAAGCATCCCCAAGCCAATCACTAGCCCTGGGATTAACCCAAGTAAGTGAAAGACCGAACTAGAGAGAGCGAACCCGGTAAAGGCGGCTGTCAAGAAATTGAGCGCGACGTAAAAGAAGCATACGTTTTGCAAGGAGACATTAAAGCTTCCCCCAAATGGTCGAAAGTAAAACCAGCCGCCGTAGTGAAACTGAATTTCGTTTTCAGGAGCCCACAAAAAGCAAATTGCCATGATAGCAAAGATCGCACAACTGGCTCCTAACCCAGAGCCGATTGAAAAGAACGTAATTAGATTGATCAAAAGCGATGCCACGACTGCGGAGGTGTTGTAGACCAATGCAAATCGCCACCATCCGACTTTGCCTTCCACGATCAATCCGTAGATGAACAGAAATACCATATTCCCAAATAGGTGACTCAAATCGGCGTGCAAGTAAGCCGCTGTTAACCATGTATGTGGTCGGAAGGTGCCGTATTCAAGCCAAAACGTTTCTGTCAAATCGGGTACCAGAAGCTGAGCAACGAAAACCACCACGTTCACGGCGATGGTAATGCCGGTCATGATTGGTAGGTGGTAGATCGGGGCATCAGTGCCCGTGGGTATGAAGACAAACATCAAAAACGATTCGTAATGAGTAACTAAATCTTGGAGGTTATCTGCGTGTTATTTTAGACAATCATGGCTCAACTTCCATCTACTTTAGTTCAATCGAGAACCTGCTCGTTCTTCGTCGCTTGCTAGACCATTACTTCTAGGCTGATGCCCTGACGCACAGGCATGTCATTGACGGTAGCGACTGCTAGTTTTCAATGCGACAAAATGGGTGCTAACCAAATTTTGGTCCAAATTAGGAACAACTGGACGCCGACTGACAACAAGAAAGTGCTCGGCTTAAAATAGACGCTGTTACGAAATTGGCTCAGACGTGGCGGAATTGATTCAAATCCAGCAGCTTCGGGCAGCTGCTACGTCCAACATGATCGGTATAACCATTCAATCGTTTTATCGGATTCATCGCAACGATCATTGATTCGTCGTTGTAGCTGAAATTATCCCCAGTAAATGCCGAAAATTGAAGGTAGGCTTAAATGAGGGGCAGATTGAGTTTGTAATTACGATTGCCAACACGGATCTCTGTTCTCGCCATCTGTCAACGGTTCGAAAGTTCGAAGCCACGATGCGACATTAATAAATGATCACACGCTAACCTACCACCAGTCTTTATCCCAAAGAACCATGAGCAAAGAACATCAATCGTTTGGCTCAGTGCCGAGTGCCGAAGCGCTATTTGAAGACCGCCGTACGGCCGGGAAAGCTCGGTCAACACCGGGTTTAGAGCGGCGTCAATTCTCGGACAGTCACTCAAATCTATCTGAAGAAGCTGCCGAACTCGGGCGGACGATCGATCAATACAAATTGGTCAATCGTCGACGCTATATTACCTATGAGGAAATGCTGTCAATCATTAAAGACTTGGGGTATTCGAAGTCTTAGGCGGTTTGAATTAGAATTCGATCGAATTCAACCACTCTCAATTGATGAGGGTGGTCGCGCGGTGTCAGACAGAAAGCCATTGCGATATTAGTCGCTAGTCGCAACGGCGATCTGTGTTTTATCTAATAATGCTTGGTTAAGCGATCTCGCTTAGGTGGGGCAAGACGAGTTGCCGTACGAGTTGTTCGCACACCCACCGATCGCGCCGATGCAATGCTTGAACAGCCACAAGACGAATCAACTGCTGGCGCTGATACGGTAGATTCATAGGGCAAGTGCTGTATTGTAGAACCAAAGTCACTGCAGCCACCATCACTACAACCACCATCACTACAACCACCGCCGCAACCGCAGTCGACGGAAGATTGAGCACCAGTGCAGTTTCTGCCGCCTAGTAAACTCAAGCAAAATCGACGAAGTAGTCCACCCGGCTGCCAGCAGCGAGGCTCGCAAGGAGAAGCCCCACCAACCCAGTCCGTGCCAGAGCATGGCCCACAACAATCTGGTGGCGTGCTGATCCATTCGTCTAGATAGACTTCACCGCAGCCACTACCACAGAACAAGCTGCCGTTGCGCAATCGATCGAATGGGCGTTGAGGGATGACTTTTTCGCCATAGCCAATGCCATCGCAGTCATTACATGCGCTGATGCCGCAACCAGGCCCGCAGCCCCTAGGTCCACAACATCCAACTGACATTACACTGACAGCTACCACGCTCAACAAACACAATAAATAGCGACTCATTGACTCGCCCCTCAAACAAAAAATGGTTTCAATTACGGGCAAAAACAAGGCCCCAATCAACAACAGAATTGTCAGCCAAAGTATGACTGCCTTTTTCGTTTATCGGCCATTAGGCTCACTCTAACCAGAAAAATCAGTACAATGATAAAACTTTACCAAAAACACTCTTGCCTTCTGCAAGCTTAGTGCTGTGTTTCAGTCCAGTTTTTTAGGTGGAAGATTTGTTTGACATCAAAAAACAAGTCAAATTTCTATCATCACTTGAACTCTTAGCTGTATCAAATCACTAGCCACAGTCCGATGAAACCAACGCCTCTGATGTTCAATGTTTTATGCAGTCTCCTAGTGCTTGCACTTACTGGCTGTACTGGCGATCCAGATCGAGCAAGAATCGTGGGGGAATGGGAAATTGCGACTGCCGATTATCTGATGACGCAAGTCAATGCTGAGGGGTTAGATGCATCTGGACTCGCCGATTCAGTGGGCGATTCGGAAGAAGACGATTTACCACGGATGTTGATCCAATTTTACAACAGCGGTTACCTCGCCACCGCAACGAACATGGGCAACATGTCGACTCAAAAACAAGGCAGTTGGAAGTTTCTGTCTTACGACGCTGAAAATCGAACGGCTAAAATTCAGTGTAAATTGATCGACGACACAACCGATTTTGATGTGATTGTGGAAGACGAAAATACGCTACGTTTGGTCCCACCGAACATGGCCGGCTTAAAAAAGAAACTCAAATTCGTTCGGCGACGTTAAGCCTATGAGCCAACGTTGCTTCGAAACTGATTGCCGTTGCCAATTTGGTTGACGAATTACGCTACAATGGCGTTCGGCAGGCTACTTTCGTTGCTGCCGTGTAAACTGTTGACTCCGAATTACTCTCCGCTTTAATTTCATTTGCTTGGAAGCCAAAACCGCTATGCCTGTTCGAGATGGATCCGTTCCACCGATTCTCATGTTCCGTAGCTTTCTAACGATTGCCTCAGGCGTTGTAGGTCAGTGGTTTATCGTTGCCTTTGTTACGCTTGCGGTTGCAAAACTTTTTTTTCCAGAATACGAAGCCAGCCTAGCCGCTGCCAGAGAAACAGGAAAAACGTTGTCAGACGCTGAAGCCTTCGGCGCGATTCCGCGAACGATGTTATTCTCGGTTGCTGGAGTTTCGGCGGTACTGTGTGTGCTGCTTGGCATGTTTGTCGGCTTAACAGCTCCATTTGGCAGGTTTGTACACCCGATATTTTTGGCAGTGATCGTTGGTGTGAATTATTTAGGTGGTTCATTGGAGGCGCCGCCGGAAAAAAAAGTTGTCTTTATGACATATTTATTAGTGCTGCCAGCGGCGATTCTCCTGGGTGGATACTTGATCAATCGCAAGATGAGCAACTACGATCAAGCTAGTCGACAAGAACCCGCAATGCTTGGAGACGGCGATTAAGTTCGCTTACAACAAGCCAGACTGCAGCTTTGACTCAGCGACCACTCCCGTCAAAACTCAACGTAATCTTCGTACCGGTTCATGAATTTTCGCCTTGTCTCAAAATTATTAGGCATTCTCGTGCTGCTAGTCGGCGGGTTTATGCTGTTCAGCCTGATTTGGGCTTGGCCAAAATTTGGTGCCCACTCACATCCTAATACGAGTGTTGTTCAAGGCCGTTTTGAGCATGCAGGTTTTCAGGGGTTGTTGTTGAGCGCTGGGTTTTGCGGAGCGCTGGGGGTGGCGATGTTGATCTGGGGGCGAGGCGCAAAGGAAAAAGTATTCAGAAAAGAAGCCCTGGCTGCGGTTGCGTTGAGCTGGGTGTTGGTGACTTTTTTGGGGGCATTACCCTATGTTTTTAGCGGAACCGCCCGTGGCCCTTCGCTTCGTGAGTCCACTGAGCCCAATCAAGTGTGGGTTGCAGCGTCTCGCTTTAAAGTCTGGAACAGCTGGAATGCAACCAGAGTCGACGATCACCAGTACCGAGTTCTGATGGCGGTGATCAACGCGGATGCCAGAGGCCTTTCCGGCCGGCAACTCAAACAGCATTCAGGCGTTACCGATGCCGTTGGTGTTTTTCGCACGCTACAGCAGCAACCGAAATTTTCGAAGTGGCTGTTGGGGGCAGGTGATGTTGCCGATGCTCCGGTGGATCGAGCATCTAACTTTCGTATGCAATGGGTGCGAATGGGGTTGATCGACGGCATGTTTGAAGCGCAGTCTGGTTTCAGTACGACCGGAGCTACCGTGCTGAACGACCTTGAAGATCCCAACTTAGTGCCACATTGTATTTTGTTTTGGCGGTCTAGTACGCACTTTTTGGGTGGTCTGGGGATCATTGTTTTGTTTGTCGTCTTGCTGGGCCAAAACTCGGCGGGCAAGGCGTTGATGCGAACGGAAATGCCCGGGCCAACTCAAGACGTAGCCAGCGCTCGGATGCAGCACGCCGCTTGGAACTTTGCAGGTGTGTATATCGCGTTGAATATTTTGTTGGCATTGATATTGAAGCTTTTGGGGATGACAGTTTTTGATGCGATTTGTCACTCGTTTGGAACGATGGCGACGGGAGGTTTCAGTACTTACAATAGTAGCCTAGGGCATTTTGCATTGCACGACGCTACCAACGGTATGCTGATCGAGTACGTAGTGATTTTGTTTATGATTCTAGCCGGAGCGAACTTTACGCTGCTGTTTTTGGCGGTTATTGGCAAGCCGATGGAATTGCTTCGTGATTCCGAGTTCCGTGCCTACATTGGAATTATCTTGGTCTCAACCGCTGTGTTGTTGGTGTTCGGATTTGGAAGCCTAATCCCCGAATTTAGCAATGTGGAAAGTGGCATTCGCAACAGCTTGTTTCAAGTGGTGTCGATTTTGACCACTACGGGGTTTGGCACCGCTGACTTTGATACCTGGCATGATATGCACAAAGGTTGGTTGCTGGCGTTAATGTTTGTCGGAGGTTGTGCGGGAAGCACCGGCGGCGGGATGAAAGTGATTCGGCATGTCCTTTTCGTAAAGATCCTGCGAATGGAAATCGAAGCAACTTTTAATCCTAACGAAGTAAAGCTGTTAAAGTTGAGTGGTAAGTCGGTTGACGATCAAAAGCTACGGCACTCCATTTTGGTTTACTTTGCCTTAGTCGTATTTTTATTCATGGTTAGTTTTTTGTTTGTTATAGGAATTGAGCCCGATTCGACTTGGGGTGGCCCTTCGGAAAACAAACTCATCGACTCAGCCAGCGCGGTCGCTTCGGCTTTAAATAATATTGGACCAGGGCTTGGCGTTGTCGGGCCTTCGCAAAATTACTCGACATTCTCCAGCATTACTAAAACGCTGTTTGTGTTGCTGATGATGTTGGGGAGGCTGGAGATTTTCCCGATACTTGTCTTGTTTTCACCGAAGTTTTGGAATGATTGATCCCGCACTTGAAAAAGGGGAAAACAATTCTGCTCCGCCAGCGGTTTGCTCGCCGCAGAGAGATTCAGGATTGATGTGGATGCATGCGCTCTTTTTTTTAATGGGCTTAGCAGTGATTGGGATGTCCTTCGTGATGCGAGCTGAAGGGCAAGCGTCGGTTTTCTTACCCGGTGCAAATTATTCGTTGCCAGAAATTTGCACTGCCAAACGTATATTGGGAGTCCCCTGCCCTGGTTGTGGATTAACTCGGTCCTTTATTTCGATCAGTCATGGGCAGTTTGGACGGGCTTGGAGTTATAACCCCGCCAGCTTTTTGTTGTATCCGTTTGTATTGGCGCAGATCCCATGGAATGCGATGCAGCTTTGGCTGATTCGCAAACGTGGTCACGGAGTAGAAATACCGTACATTCATTTTATCCCAATCGCAGTCGCAGTTGTTCTACTGGTCTGTTGGTTGGTGACCGTGCCGCAGGTGTTTTAGCAGGACGGACCGATGGATTTAGAAAAAACGTTGAAGCTGAACGGTCGATCGGTGAACTACATCGATCAAGGCCTTGGAGAACCGCTGCTGTTGGTACACGGGTTTCCGCTGGACCATTCGATGTGGCAGCGGCAAGTGGATTTTTTCCAATCGATGTATCGCGTGATTTGCCCAGATTTACCAGGCTTTGGGGGGAGCGATCCACTGGACGATATCAGCCCTGCGACAGAATTGGACGATAGCCCTTCGTTGTCGATGGAAAAATTAGCCGATTGGCTGGTTGAGTTTCTGGACGCGATTGACTGTAGGCGGCCAGTTAACTTTTGTGGGCTGTCGATGGGAGGCTATATCGGTTGGCAGTTTTGGCGACGGCACGCTGGGCGGCTAAACTCGATGGTCGCTGCGAACACGCGCGCTGCCAAGGACGACGAATTGGTCCGTCGAGCACGCCAGATGGCGGCCGCGCAGGTCCGAGTCTCAGGATCTCGACCAGTCGCTGATGCGATGATCAAGAAGCTGTTCTACCTGAGGGATGAATTAAATCCGTTAGAGATCGATTATGTTATGAAAGTCCATCAAACCATTCTGTCGACGCAGCCAAGTTCTATCTCTGCGGGGCAAATTGGAATGTCACAGCGAGTCGACGCAAACGGTTGGCTCGGCGAGATTAATATTCCGATATTGTTTGTGGGTGGGGAGTTCGATGAAATCACTCCACCTGCTGAAATACAAGCCAATGCCAATGCGGCCCGCAACGCCCATTTCGAAAACATCTCGGCCGCCGGCCACTTGACTCCGTTGGAGCAACCCGATGCGTTTAACGTGGCCGTCAATCGTTTTTTGCTCGCATAGCATCAGGCTATCGATCGATAGCGAAGAGATAACGAATCAGAAAAAGCCCAAGCAACGTTGTACGTTACTTGGGCTTGAATTGATCGTTGCATTGCTTGATAGCCGAAAACGTTCTGTTAAAACGCTTTCAAACAACGTTTAGGCTTGAGCTTCAGCCGCTTTCGCCTTCGCCTCTCGTAGTCCCCGGCTCAAAATGTCGCGCAGTGCAGGCGAGTAATCTTCAAATTTAGATTGGTCAGGTGAGCCATTGGAATACTGGTAGATGGCATCACGAGGCTTTTGACCAAGTGAGATCAAAGCCGAACTAACCGTGCCATAACCGTTTTCTTTCACGACCATGCTTGGACGGCCAGGAACCGTCGGCGTTCGCGCTAAGACTTTGCTGGCGATTGCCAAAAATTTCACAGGCGAATCAAGCGTTTGTAGTGTTAACAAACGCCGAGCCATCGCAGCGCGTTCGTCACGCGGGTCGTTGAGGTCGCGATCACTGATCACGCACAGTCCCTGCTCAAGTTCAACGACGTCGGTTTCTTTGGAGGATTGAATTACCCAGCCACCTTTTTGGTCAGCCACGCAAAAGTTAGCTCCCCCAAACTGGCCAGAATGTAGCTCTTCCAACGCAAAATCTACGGCTGCTTGAGCCGAATTGCATTTGAGCATCTCACGCGCCAGAGCTCCACGAGAACGAGGTCTCAGGGTAAGGTCGTGTTTTTTGCGACGAACCACTCCAACAAACATGCCATTTTGGTTCACGCCCAAATAGGTGCCCCCGGAATGTTGGTCGATGCTTGCTAGCACCCGTGGTTTACCAGATTGAATGCCAGGTGTTTGGCAAATACGGTCGAATGACTCCTCTCGGTTATATGCGGCTAAAATAGGTGCTTCGGGTACTAGGTGGTATACGATTGCCAGAAGGCTCATGCGTTCACTTTTCAAAGATCAGTTGTGTCGTGTCCATTACGTTACTTTTTTCGTTAGAAACATCATTTCCGATGAAAATCGTCTCCTTTACGATTGGTAGTAATTTACCGGATCAATTTTGAACCGACACCCCTAATTGGGGGGTTTGAAGTGGCTTTCCTTGCCTCAGAGGCCAAATATGCGGTGATTAGGCGGTCTTGGTGGTCTGCGGTCACCTCTGAGCCTGTTGATTGAGTTGTCTGCAGCAGTAGGTTAAGCCAGTAGTTAGCAGATTGTGGAATAACTGTTGAAAACTCGGATTGACCCGAACTGACTATCTCCGTTATCAGAAGCTTGCTCAACCGAGAAATAGCTTTGGAAACGACTCTTCATAAACAACTAAAAGACGAATTTTGCGATCCCGACGCGGAGTTGGAAGTCAAACTTGGTCGCTACCGAATCGATGTGGTCAGCGGTGATCGGCTGATCGAAATCCAGCGAAGCAGTTTGTCTTCGATTCGTGACAAGATCCAACGGCTGCTCACATTGGGATTTACGGTAGACGTCGTCAAACCACTCGTGACACGCAAGCGTCTGGTTAAGCTCAGCAAAAAAGGCGGCTCGATCGTCGATTCACGGTGGAGCCCTAAGCGCGGCACGATTTTGGATTTGTTCGATGAGTTGATCTATTTCACTCGCGTATTCCCTCATCCTAATCTGACATTGATCACTCCGATGATCGAGATTGAAGAAATTCGCTATCCGGGTAGCGGCAAGCGTCGCCGCCGTCGGAAAGGCGATTTTATCGTAGACGATCGGCAAATTTTGGAGATGGGTGACGCGGTCTTCTTTCGAACCGTAGAAGACTTGCACCGTCTACTGCCCAAAGATCTTCCGAAGAAGTTTGACACCGGTGAACTTGCCAAGGCCATGAATATTCCTCGCAGTCAGGCTCAGCGGATTGCATACGTGATGCGTAAGACCGGTGCTTTGGTCGAAGTTGAAAAACGAGGAAACGCGATCGTCTGCCGATTGGCTAACAAAAGAGAATCTAAAAAAGCGCTGATCGCCAAGCGCCCTAAGAAAAAAGCGAAGCCGCCTAAACGCAAAGCGGCTTAATATGGCAACTGGTAGTAACGCTCTACCTTGATTGGGCTCGTTGCTTTGCAAAAAGTCCAAATCAGCTTGGCCTTCACAGCCATTTATTGGAATCTTCGGCGGCAACCTGCTACAACAGTCAGATGATAACAACTTACCTACCAATTGTTCTCGGTCTACTGCTGAGCATCACAGCCTTCATATTTGTATGCTTTTGGCGACGCCAACGCGGACAGTTATTAATGCTGGCGTTCGTGACCATCGGGCTCATTCTTCCGCAGCTGATTGAATTACTATTGACGACCAATTGGTATTTAAACCTGAATTGGGATCAGCATCATCAGCAAATATCAATTATTTTTAGGCTCTGTCACTTGACCAGTGGTGGTCTCTTGCTGGGCTATGTCGCATATCTGGCGCTGGCAAAACCCAAGCCCAACACCAATGTTTCTCAGCATGCCGACAACGTGTCCAATCACTGGGATCCGGGCCTTGCACCGACGGGGCCCCAATGGAACGTGCCACCCAATCCGAAATTGAATGTCAAAATTTTAAGGCAGCGAGAATGGGGATTCCTGATTGACTTCATGCCATTTGTCTTTGGAATCTTTTTGACAATTTCAATTACAAGTACTCGATTTAACTCACAAGGCGGTTTGTGCAACACCCTTGACTACCTACTGCAGCAATTTCTTTGGTTGGCGATCGTCCTCCAGTTCCCCTACGCCTTATTCAAGGACTGCGTTGGCGGACGAAGCCTAGGAAAGCGCCTAACAGGCTGTCGAGTCGTCGATTTCAAAACTGGAAAACCAGCATTCGTCGGGCAAACGATCTTCCGAAATATAACGTTTCTCATCCCGCTGTTTTCTATCGTGGAATTAGCTACAGCCAGCATTCGCCCCGATTCGCGTCGTCTTGGTGATCTGCTGGCAGGAACGATTGTCGTGACTGGGTCACCAGATTTTATCGATGGCGAACCAGTAGCAAAACCAGACCCTGCTCTTTCCCAGCCAGTTGAAAAACACCCGCTCGATGACTAGCCGAAGTCAATCACACGCGATGTGCCGTTTAGCCGACAACGAACCTCTGTCGTGCTCATTCGGTAAGCATGTAATTCCTGAGCCGCTGGGCAGCTGAAGGCTCAAAGACTTCGGTGCAATCCACCGTATATGCCCAGCGACGATTCTCCCTTTCAGCTTGATTTGTTCTTCCGACAGCACTTCGGCTCCACTCTGCAGAGAAAGCATTTTGGGACACCCATAAACGAGTTCTTTTGTGTTGAATTTTGTGGCTGTCCCTTAGTTTTCCATTCCTGATCGAGAGCATGCTCGGAAACCTCTGTTTAGCCGATGAAACAAAAATCTGTTATTATGAAAGAGGCAACTACGTAGCTGTCCCCAACTGTTCTGAACTGAAGCCGAATAGGTTATCCAAAATCGAAATGAAAACACGCGAAGTCGTCATCGAATTGTTGAGTCAACTGGGAAGTAGTCGTGAGGCTCGCGAATACCTGCGCAAGTTCAGCAGTAATGAATCCTCGCAGTTCGCCGTCATCAAGGTAGGCGGTGAAGTCTTGCAAAACGATTTATCGCAATTGGCTTCATCGATCGGATTTCTGCACCATGTGGGGTTGTTTCCGATTGTTTTGCACGGGGCTGGAACGCAATTGAACCAGGCTTTGGAGAAGGCCGGAGTCAAATCCGAAAAAATTGACGGGGTAAGAGTTACGACGCCTGACGTAATGTCGATTATTCGTCCGGTTGTATATCAGCAAAATTTGAGATTGGTTGAGTCACTGGAACAACTTGGCATTCGCAGTCGGTCGCTGCAACACGGCGTCTTCGACTGCGCGTATGAAGATGAGCAGAAGTTTGGTTTGGTCGGTCGAGTCACGAATGTCAATCTGGACAGCATTCGATCGACCATTGCCGCTGGCTCGTTGCCCATTGTGACCTGCCTGGGGGAGACTGCGGGCGGGCAAGTGGTGAACATCAATGCCGATGTTGCTGCGGTCAACCTAGTACTGGAAATCAAACCGCTGAAGATTATTTTTCTTTCGCCAACCGGTGGGTTGCTTGATCAGAATGATCAGCTGATAACGGCCATCAACCTAGAAACAGACTGCCAACGCTTATTGAACTCGGACTGGGTTCATTCAGGAATGCGTTTGAAGCTGATTCAAATTGCCGAATTATTGGAGCAGCTTCCTTTGTCGTCATCGGTGTCTATCACGTCCGCCCATAATTTGACCCGCGAACTGTTTACTCATCGTGGGGCGGGAACCCTGATTCGTCGAGGCGAAGGTTTTTTGCACGAGTCGAAGATCAGCGAGTTGCGTCAATCGGAATTAAAGTCGCTTATTGAAATCTGTTTTGGCCGCGAGATTTCCGACCACTATTTTGAAAACCTCGACCTAGAGCAGTTGATTTGGTCAGGTTCCGGGCGTGCGGCGGCCGTGATGTGCCGAGGCGTTGAAGGTGTGGCCTACATGGACAAATTCGCAGTTACTCCAATGGCTCAGGGTGAAGGGCTGGGAGCCGCCTTGTGGAAACAGATCCGGGAACAGTACGACTGCCTGTACTGGAGAAGTCGCGGCGAAAATCCAATCAACTCGTGGTACAGCCGTCAGGCCGATTTTTGTGTTCGAGCGGGCAAGTGGCAAGTCTTTGGGTGCGGTGTTTCCGATTTTCAGTTGATTGAAAAACTGGTCGGTGATGCGGGAATGCGATCTGAATTTCGAATGATTGAAAAACAGGGATCTGCCCAATGATCAAGATTGGATTGGCCGGCGGGCGAGGCTATGTCGGTGAAGAATTGTTGGGCCTGCTTCAAAGCATCGATGAGTATCAGGTCGTTTACGTTGGCTCGCGCGGTTCAGCTGGTAAACTTGTCAACGAAGAATACCAAGGACTCGAAATTGACATGAGGTTTCAGGATCTTTCGGCTGATTCGATTCGAGCATGTCGAGCGGACGCGTGGATAATCGCGCAACCGAATGACCAGGCAAAATTCTTTGTTGATGTCATCGACGATCCTGCGATCAAGATTATCGACATTAGCAGCGACTATCGGTTCGATGACGAGTGGGTTTACGGATTGCCTGAAAAGAATCAGCAGGCCATTGAATCTAGTACGCGAATTGCCAATCCGGGTTGCTATGCAACCGCGACTCAACTGGCCTTGTTGCCGTTGCGAGACCAATGGGAAGGACTGCCTGTTGCATTTGGGATCTCGGGGTTCAGCGGCGCGGGCCGAACACCCGGCGACAAGAACGATCCGGCCCGGCTAGCCGACAATATTATTCCCTACACGCTGGTCAATCACACTCACGAGCGTGAAGTCAGCCGACATTTGGGACATGATGTTCGGTTTGTTCCACACGTTGCTCCGTTTTTTCGAGGCATCACGATGACGGTCCATGCCCAGTTGGTAAACGCGGCCAAGCCCAATCAGTTGCACAAGCAATTCAAGGAATTTTACGACGCTCATCCGCTGGTTCGTGTTACGGATTCGATACCCGAAATACAACAGGTCGCAAATACTAACAATGCCATGGTCGGTGGGTTCGCCGTTCACCCGCACGATCCACGACGGGTGACAATCATCAGCGTCATCGATAACCTTCGCAAAGGCGCCGCTTCCCAGGCAATTCAGAATCTCAATTTGATGTTTGGGCTGAAGTCACATGCAGGATTGATGTCAGTTTGAATTCAGCCCGAGCAAGGCGCAACTAGCCCACTGAAATCGGATTCCAAACAACTGTAAGCCAATTCTTGAGCGAGCCGGTTTGAATCGGGAAGTCTGGTGCGAGTTGGCTTTGACATCGGGTTCGTATGATTGACTGATAGCCAGCGACGTCAGGATGTCGTGGTCCAAGTCAGACCCGGCGCCCGGATGGCGTCTGAGCGTCGGACAACGGAAGCGCCTTATTCGTTCAGGCAAACCAATCAATTCAACTTTGACAGACCACTAGCCTGGCGGCACTGAACAAGAGAATCTCTAGCGGGCTTCGGCACCGTACTTACGTATTCGGTTGACGGAACTGCCGCCTTGTGAACGAAGTTCTTCGCGGATCTCTTGTTCGCTCATCCGCATTCGACGCTGATTAGCCGCCCACTGTAAACCAAAGTCAAACAAACTAAGAATGACCAGTGTGCCGGCAACCTGTAAACAGACCAAAGCGACGGTGCCAAACAATTGAGCGACTAAAATTTTAGGAGGCATGTTGGCCAATGAAAACAAAACATCTCGCTGGTACCAAATGCCGAACATCATCACGGCCAGACAGATCATGATTTTCGGAAGCCCCAACCCGCCGATTCCAAACAGCTGCAGCACACCAAACTTTTGCTTCCATTTATTCCATCCGAGATTTGAACTGCGTGGGACCGCTTTGGATGGCAGCCAAACAGGGCCGGTTTGAAACCAATGAGCGGCGATGGTGACCAAGACGATCGCTGTCATAAAAGGTAACAACACCCACGCCAAGTTAAACAATAATCCCTGCAAGTGGCTTACCATTGAATCCGGCGAGTACTCGGCGATTCGATTCACCGACCATGACTGGGTGGTTGATTTCAGCAACCACTGGGAAATATTTGAAAACGTTAGATACGCGGCTCCGATCGCTCCTAGCATCGAAAGCGACGCAGCCAGTTCGGCGCTTTTGGGGATGTCCCCTGCCGCGCGTGCCTGCTGCAGTCGCATGGGTGTTGGAGCGTGATTTCTTTCGCCTGAATCGTTCATCGCGCAACCTCCCAGTTAGGGTCTTCCAATTTGGTTGGAAGCAAACGCGAAGCAACCGGGTATGTGTGAACTGATTTTCTTCGCGATAAACTCATGGGAGCTAAGCTGGAGTGAGTCGCGTAGGTGTCCGTTTGGTTGGTCGTTTGCCAATCGACTGGTTGAGTGGTGGTTTTGGTAGTACTCGCGGAAACCGGTTGCTCAATCGCTGCCAGGTGTTCGTTTGTCAGTCCCGTTGGAGTCGTTAATCCCGTTGGGGCGGGGCCGAACGTCGCCAAGTCGTCTCGATCGCTGGCAACGATCGCTTCATGGATGGTGTTGACGACTTGTCTGAAGTCGTCTGC
Source organism: uncultured Pirellulaceae bacterium (assembly GCA_964530985.1). Lineage (GTDB taxonomy): Bacteria > Planctomycetota > Planctomycetia > Pirellulales > Pirellulaceae > Mariniblastus. Next base: position 48,674 of record CAZHCH010000016.1, read on the forward strand.
AAACAACCATACGCTGCCGCCGAGCGTAAACAGTAACGCTAACAGCATCACGCACAGATTCGAGGCGAGGCCCATGTTCATTAAATCGATCTGAGGATAATTGCGACTGATCAAACCGATTGCGAACGTCGAAACCATGATCGCTGCCATCGCCGGCGCTACGCCTCGGAGCGTCAATAAAAAGCTCTGCCGTAACAGTTCAATCATCAAATCAATCAAGCCCGCGGTTTGTAACGATGTTCCTACTGGCACCGCGACAAAGGTGTTGATCGTTGCTCCTACTACTTGCTCTGGGCCGCCCATTAAAACGAAGGCGGCGATCGAAAGGACGGCGAGCAATTTACTGACTGGAGATCCTTCGCCGCCGAGCGTATCGCTGCCATTACCGATTTGCATTGCGGCCATTTGGCTCATGATGGTGCCCGTCATTTGCGCCGCCGCAAAAACAATTTGCACGCCCAGTCCCAAAAAAATACCGATTGCTAACTCGGAAAATAAAGAGCGAGTCCACCCATCGATTTCAGTTGGGATGGTTGTTGAGAGATTGATCAAAGGAAACGTGACAGTTGTTAGCAGCAGCGCCAACAGCGCCTTAAAGCGGAATGGAACGCTGCGATTGCCTAACACCGGCGCGGTCAACACCATGCTGGCGATTCGCACTAATGCGAGGGAGCCTCCAAAGACCATCGACGCAAAATCCACTTCGCGTCTCCTTTAGAAGGTTTTTGTTTCGACAGTAGGTGTTTCGTTCGCCTGCTTTAGCAGTTCTGCTTCCGCAGTTCGAAATGTCGGAAGTGTAAACGGCGACGCGACCCGTGGCTTTAGCGGCGATTGAGGTTGAAACTGCGGTTGCGAGGTTGGCTGGTTCGAGCGAAGCGTAGGCATGCCGTTGCGTGTTGCTGGTACAGGTGCAGTCGCTTTAGACACGCTCGCCTCTGGTAGGCCCGCCCATTTAAATTCGAATGGTGACTCGGCCGAGGCCTTGATATTGCTTGGAAAACCATTGCTAGAAGGGGTTTGGAAAACGACCGGTTTCTCCAGACTGTATTTAGTAAATTCAATCATTTTTTCCGACAACCAGGGAAGGCAAACCGCAATGGTGACCAATAACAGCAAAACCTTAGGCGCAAATGCGATCGCTTGGTCGTGCAATTGGGTCATCGACTGCAACAGGCTGACTACTAAACCGATCAATAAACTGGCAATCAGAATTGGACTGCCAACGGAGATACACGTGTGGATCGCTTCTTGGCCCAAGTCAATTGCGTCTTGCGGATCCATGGTTTGTCGGCTCGTGGTTATGTGTTTTTTTGTTGTGTTTTTGTACGGCTAAAAACGGGATGGCGGTTATGAACTGGGTTGCAGCTAGCCCAGCGAAAAGCTTTGTAACAGCATCCCAACAACCAGATTCCAACCATCAACCATTACGAACAGGATTAGTTTCAGTGGAAAACTGACCATCGTCGGTGGCAACATCATCATGCCGCTGGACACCGTGACCGATGACACGACCAAATCCAACACTAAGAACGGCAAGAAAATTTGAAAGCCTAGTAGAAACGCGATTTTTAGTTCGCTGATCAGAAATGCGGGCAACAGTACGTTGACTGGTACCTGCTCCAATGTCGTTGGCGGCGTACCGGCATCGGGCAAGTGTTTGTAAAACACGGCGACCGAATCCGAATTTCCAGATGCCTTGATTTGGCTGACCATGAAATGCTTGACGGGTTCGATTCCTCGCTGCCAAGCTTCCTCCCAGCTGATGGGGCTCTGTTCACGTGTGTAAGGATCGATTGCTTCTGTTTTTACTTCGTTCCAAACGGGTGCCATGATCAACATTGTCAAAAACAACGACAAGGCGGTGATGACTTGCATTGGCGGTAATTGCTGTCCACCGAAGGCTTGTCGTAGCAGCGTCAGCACGACTACAACGCGAACGTAGCAAGTGGTCATTAAAACGATCGCTGGAGCCAACGAAAGTACTGCCAGGAGCAGCCCGACTTTGATTGAAGCCCAGATTCCTTCCTTCGATGTCGCTTCGGAAGCCTGCTTGTTGAACATCGCCGCAATGCCATCGGCGGTTATCGGAGATTCGGAGAAACCGCTGGCCGGGGTGGATGAATGGGTGGTTGGGTTTGGAGCTTCGTTTTTGTTCGAATCAGTAATCGCTGGAGGGGTTTGCTGCGCGAATTCAGGAGTTTCTGTTTCGAAAGCGACCATCTGAACATGTGGCTGAGTTTGAATGGGAGCATGCACGGGAGCAAGCGACGGCGATAAGGGTTGAGTTGGCAACGAGATCGGTGCATTACTGCCCGCATGAGTGGATTCAGGGGAGCTCGACAATCCAATCTGGGTTCGCACATAGTTGCTGGGTGACTTTGATGTTGTAGGCGAGTTGATCTCTGGGGCTTCCCAGCCCGGCAATTGGCTGGTTTGATCTTGGGTTTGTCCAGTTGCAAGACAGGCGGTCGCTGGACCGCCCGCAATGACCCCAAAAACAACGAACAAAACTATTCGCCGGACGCCAAATTGTCGGCGGCGAAATTTTACTCGTGGAATGTTCAGTGGCGTTTGCATACGTGGCTGTGGGCGACTTGTTTGATTTCGTAAAAATTTGGCAGCTGGGATAATTCGCGGCTTTAGGCTTCAAAAACAGCGGCATTGCCACTCTGGCCATTTAGCGAATGCAGGATAGCGGCAAGGTGATTGGGGTTGGCTGCCAAGGCTGGATTGGCTGCGGTCGCGGCCGTTGCTGCTGCAGCAGCGATTGGAGCCGCGTTGGCAATGGCGGATGCAACCGAGGCTTGGTCCATAGTAGGAGCATTGTTTTGTGACGTGGTCGCTTTCGCGATTCGCAACACATTGGCAGCGCTGGCTGTTTTGCGACCTTGGCAAAGCGATGCGAGGTACTCGACTTCTTCGGGATCGGTAATTTCACCAATCGGGTGAGTTCCTTCGGGGCCGTTGAGTAATAACAAAAGCTTGCTGCCTAGTCGTACGATCTGAAGTTGCTTTTTTGGACCGAAGGGGGTTTGTCCCAGTATTTCTAGCACCTCGGTCGGAACTTTACCGTTGTTGCCGAAATGCCGGCTAACCCAAACCAAACTGAAGTATCCGCCTAACACCAACGCGAGACTACTGAGCATTCGGCCGATGTCGAAATTTTGAAAGTACGAACCGAATTTGTCTTTCCACTGACCGTCCTTCCAATGCTGTTGCAAGCTGGACGACAGGCTAGAAATCATATTGCCGGCTGAACCGAGAAGTGCCGTCGGAGATTCGTTGTGACTGGCTTGCTGGATTTCGCCGTTGGTTTGGCCACGGTCCAGCAAGTCTGCTGGCTGAACGTTCCGGTCAAACGTCGGGTGCGCGGGGAAATTGTTCGAAGTGTTTGTGGGGGCGTCGTACTGAAATTGAAACTCGCCTTGCGCATCAGCTTGTTGCAGCGTCACCAAGCACAGCAGCACTGCCGTCGAAAGTGTGACGAGCTGACCGCAATGAAAGCGCGTAATGATGGTCTGACGAAGCGCACTTGCTAGCCAGCCAAAATTAATGGGTGCAAATTTTTTGGTTTTGTTCATCTGGTGCGTCTTCCTTGACGATACAGACGGTGGGTGGGTAGGCTCTTTTTTTCGCCTAAATCGGAACTTGCATCAATACCGGTTGTGGAACTTCTACGCTAGCACTGCGCTTCAAAGCACTGAAACCAAAGCGAATCCGTTTTAACTAAGATTTGCATTCCCTTTGATCTGGAAAATTTGAAACACAGAGACCACCGAGGAAAGGTTGTGAAGGATAACTCTGTGTCCTCCGTGCTTCTGTGTTTTATTTTCTTCGTAAGCCGTTCTTGTTGTAGATGCACTCGCTTGCGCGTCGAGCTTGTATTCATACAACTTCAAGACTTACGCAAGTTATCAAAACATACTGCCGAAGCTATTCTGCTCAAACCACCTAAACGCTGGCAATGGTTCGCAGACCGCTGGCTTTCCCAAGTTACAAATATTTTGCCAGTGGCCCGCCAGTAGCAGCCATCGCATCCACCTTCGCCGTGACCGTTGGATCTTCGATCAACGGCGGAGCATGATGCGGCTTGATTCTTGCGTCGATCACCAAACTTCCTGCGCATCCCCAGTGTTTGTCAATGATCGAGGCGCCGACACCATTTAAGTCAGCAGCCGGATCCGATCGAGTGAACACCGTCCATAAAAAGTTATTCAACGTCTTCGCGGTGAACTGGGCGTCGTCCACGATTACTACTAACGGAAACTGATTGATTGCTTCGGTCGCGCCAAACTGATTGCAAAATTCCGCTACCGCAGGATCGCTGCGCTGCTGGCTATTGAACTTAGGCCCCTGCACTGCCAACACCCCTGGCAAACAAATCTGTGGATTGCGATAGCCCTCGGGAAGCCGCAAATCGTTGGGGATTTCTGTGGGTAATTTCCGAATCGCGGGGCCAGCAGCGGCGATCACGACTTTGCTTCCTTCGTTAAAGCCGCTGCCAGAATAATCCAGTGTGTCGACAGTGGTCCGTGTTTGAAAATGTAAATCTCGATTCCAGTCAACGCGTTCCAGACAGCGGACTAAGAAACGCTGAATGTCGTTCACGTCGAGCTGTTCGTCGGCGGCTTGATCGATGATCCAAAGGTACTTCGCAAGCGACATTTGGCCTTGTCCTAGGATTGCGTTGGCCTGCGTCAACAATTCTTGTGGGCGAGTGGTGGGGGAATAAGGTACGTAACGCTCGCTGCCAATGGCGAGCAACAGTGGATGCACTCCCGCTGCGTCGACCGCATTGACGGCTTTAATACCGGGTAACACCGTGGGGATCACAGGGCCGGTCAGTTCATGAATCAGTTCGCCGAACACGGTGTCTTCTTGCGGCGGTCGTCCGACGACTGTGAACGGCCAGATTGCGCCGTCGCGGTGGTATACCTTGTCCACGTTTAGGACGGGGAAATCGTGTTGCAGGCTATAGTATCCCAAGTGGTCGCCGAATGGGCCTTCGGGCATTTGTCGCTCGGGATCGATAGTGCCGGTGATGCAAAAGTCAGCATCGGCATAAATCGACGCTGCGCCCGACTGACGAACCATTGGAATGCGATGCCCCGCCAATGCACCGGCAAACGTCAATTCAGACATTCCTTCGGGCAAGGGCATGACGGCGGCCACGGTCATGGCAGGGTTGCCACCAATGAACACGTTGACGCGAAATGGTTTGCCAGCTTGGATTGCAGCTTTATGGTGAACTCCGATCCCACGATGAATCTGGTAGTGGATTCCGACTTGGCGATCGGGCTGGTATTCGTTGCCGGAAAATTGAACGCGGTACATGCCCATATTTGATTTAGATAGACTCGGATCGCGCACGTCTTCGGAGTAAACTTGCGGCAAAGTCACAAAAGCGCCACCGTCGCCCGGCCAAGACTTGAGTTGTGGCAGTTGAGAGAGAGTTGTTTGGTTGGATAGTACCGATCCGCGACTAACGGCTTTGGGACGCATCTGCCAGGCGATCATCGGCGCCCGCCAATACTTCAGCGGGTTTTTGAGGGCTTCTTCAGGAGCAACTTTTAGTTGGATCGCGCGTTGAACATTTTCAAAGGTGTCGCGAAAAATGAATCTCGCTCGCTCCAGCGTGCCAAACAAGTTCGACACCATCGGAAACGAACAGTTCGAAACGTTGGTAAAATATAGCGCTGGCCCGCCGCTCAGGTAGACCCGGCGCTGAATTTCAGCAGCTTCCAAGTTTGCATCGATCGGTTGTTCGACACGTAGTAAGTGTCCATTTTCCTTTAAATCGGCAACGCAAGAGCGAAGGTTTCGGTAGCCCATGTAAATTTACGCAATCGAGGTGGTTTGAACGGCCAAATTTGTTGTGAATTGGTCTAACCGAAGAATGTTAGCATCTTTAATTTGTGGGTATATGCCATCGAACACTGGTAAGCTTTGTTTGATTGAACAATAATTTAAAATTCTAGGGTCGAATACTAAGATACGTTGCGTTTTCCTATTTGTTTTTCTTATCTGGAAAATGCCTTGCCTTCTAAATCGCCCGGTATATGTTTCCGAGAGTTTATTCAATTGCTTTGTCGACTTGGCAAGCAAAATTCAATACGTCTACTTCCACAAAGAGAACAAAGGCAGAATTATGGGCATGATAAATGACTTCAAAGAATTTGCACTCAAGGGTAATCTAATTGATATGGCGGTCGGTATCGTCATGGGCGGTGCAGTGGCAGCGATTGTTAAGTCGTTCCTCGACAACATCATCACTCCGCTGATCTCGATGCTCTTTAAGGTGCCTGACCTTTCAGCGTTGAAGTTCAATGTTGGTGAGGCGACTCCGAAGCTCGACGAAGCGGGCGAGCAGATCATGAACAAAGCAGGTGAAGTAGTCACCGAGCAAGCGGCGCTTAACTACGGAACATTTATCCAAAACACAATGGACTTCTTGATCTTGGCTTTCGTAATCTTCATTGCATTGAAGATCGCTGCCGGCATGATGAAGAAAGCTGAAGAAGAAGCACCGATTCCAGCGGACATCGAATTGCTTACTGAAATCCGTGACGCTCTGAAAAAGT
>CAZHCH010000017.1:0-52763 GCA_964530985.1 uncultured Pirellulaceae bacterium
ATCTACATGTCGGGTGGGCGATTTGCAGGACATTCAACGAGCCTTAATTCGTTTGGGCTCAGCGGGGCCTCAAGCGTGCTCATTCGCGGAGACGTCGATCTTGATGGAGATGTTGCGTTCGCGGATATCCCGGGTTTTATTACTTTGCTTTTAGCAGGAGATTTTCAAGTTGAAGCAGATACCAATGATGATGGTTTTCTTGACTTTCAGGATGTCGGCCCTTTCATTTCTCTGCTGCTTGGTACCTAGAGCCACTTCAACCATTTTACAAAATCGAAAATTCGGCCGGTGAAAAACAAAACAAGCTCATCGACGGTAGGCGAGGTTCGGTAAACATCGATCGTATAACGACGATCCGGGAGGCGACGGCGTTTCGGCGACATATAAATTGTCGACGCTCGTTGGCCCCCCTGTCTGGTTTCAACCACTACGTTTTGCCGCAATCAAGTAGCCCATTTTGTTGACAGGCCGATGGGTAATCTGCGCATAAAAAAACCCGTTGTTGACAGCGGAGTTGCTATCGACAACGGGCACGATTTATCGCTTGAGGGTTCTGTAGTTTCCTCAGACGAATGGTGGCTGCCACGGCAACCCGCCGGCAACCGCTTAGGCGTTACCACCTCGTCGGCTTGTACAGAAATAATTCACAAAACACCTCCTTTCGTAGATACTTCCTCTTCCAAAACCAAAGCCGTTAAGAGAGTGGTTTTGGAGAGGCCTTCTGTTTGTCGCACTGCGTAGGTGCGAACCGTTACCTCAATTATCGCAAGCCATTGCTTCCAGTTCAATCACGGTGTGTCAAAAAAATCAAAAGCAATTGTTGCCATTGGGTTTAACACCGTTTTTGACGGTGAATGGGTGGCTCGCGACACCTGTTGGACCAGCGATTTTGTATATAGTTCACCGGCTAAATCAGATTTACAGGAAACTAGTTTGTGTGAGGGTTGGCAATTGGCGGCCACGAATAAGCGAAATTGGCAATGTTGATTTTTAAAAACAGCCTATGTCATAAAAAGATTGCTTTTTCAGTGAACCTGTTCACCGGGTCACGGTCTATCTGGCAACCCCAAGCGTTTGCTTTGGAAGCTTGTTTGGCTCTCGATTTTCGATTCGTCAAACGAGCACTTGGATGACACAAGTTATAAGGATTTAGATTTCGATGATGGTTTTAACGTCAAGTTCGATAGCCTCAACCAAACGCGGATATCCCGTTGCCCAGCAAGGCAATTTTGATATCGCGCTACCGTTGCGCTTGTAGACGCTTGGCTTAAACGAAATCGTTCCAACAGCCGGCGTACCAATGCCGGCTTTTTTTATGCCCTGAAAAATCCGCCAGTACTTTGTTGGCTCAACATTACGCAACTTTACAGGGCACGAAAAACAATTTGATTCGGTAGCTCAAGCGGTAGAGCGATTGGTTGAAGCCCAGTAGATGAGGATTCGAACGCCTCCCGAATCACTGAAATCAACACCCAGTACCTAACAAACAAATTCAACGGTAGTCGAGGGCTGGTCGCCCAGGCGCGGCTGATAACCGAGTTGTGCCGAGTTCGATCCTCGGGGCTACCACTAGAAACGATTTTAACTCCTAGTAAGAAAGAGATTCAATGCAAGTACTTTTAAAACGCACATCACGATCCGACATATCCGGGGTCGTGGTGTCAACGGTAAACATGACTGACTTTTAATCAGTACGATGGGGGTTCGAATCCCTCCGGCCCTACTTTGGCACCCTCACTGGCGTCTAGCTCAGTGGTGGAGCAGTTGTCTTATAAGCAACCGGTGGAAGGTTCGATTCCTTCGACGCCAATTTGATAACGATTCAATAATAACGACACCAACCAAACGTATATGGGACTGAGGTGTTATGGCGGCATGGCTGGTTCTTACCCAGTTCGGTGAGGGTTCGAATCCCTCCGGTCCCACTAACTTATTCGTACTAGCGGGGCAACGCAGCCCTAACAGGTAACTAACAATTTGATTTTGCACTGGTCTTCTAGCGGCCAAGATTTCGCTTTTGTAATGCGACGACGTGGGTTCGAGTCCCACCCGGTGCTCTTGGGTTTTAACTGAAATGCGTGGCGTCGATGCCGATGTGGGACGGTGAAAATCTTGATCTTTGACAACTTGGTAAACAATCAAATGCGTCCATGATGTAGTGGTAGCCTGCTGCCTTGCCATGGCGGAAGTGTGGGTTCGATTCCCGCTGGACGCTTATTCAGCTTGTAGGGAAGTTTGGTCGTCCCGCCAGTTTTGGGAACTGGAGATCGTCGGTTCGAATCCGACCAGGCTGACTAAAACGATTTGTGCCCTTGGCCGACTGGCAGAGGCGCCGGGTTTCCATCCCGGAGAAGCGAGTTCGATTCTCGCAGGGCACTTTTGATTTTTTTTCGAAGGCCCATCGGTCCAGTCTGGAGTGGACATCACTTTGTCACAGTGAAGATCACCGGTTCAAATCCGGTATGGGTCGCTTTTATTGTACGGTACGCCAACGGCTTGAGCGGCCGGTCTTAGAAACCGGTGATTGTGAGTTCGAATCTCACCCGTACAACTTTTTTTCCAGCTGATCAACGATCGGAAAATTTTTCCAAACACGATGTTGGTTCGATGCCAACTTTTGGTACTTGGGGATCCACAGGCGCAGGTGGCTTGCCTTTGAAGCAAGCTGTGACGGTTCGAATCCGTCTCCCCGAATTTTCCGTATCGAGAGATTTATCGGCGAACGCCGCGATAGTCAACGTACAAGCTCACAGCGCAAGCAAGTGCATCTACAAGAACGACTTACGAATAAAATAAAACGCAGAGGCACAGAGGACACAGAGTTATCTTTCACAACCTTTCCTCTGTGGCCTCTGTGCCTCTGTGTTTCAAATTTTCCAGCTCGAAGGGAATTGCAAATTTTACATTGTGCAACATCAAACTTGGGCGTCGAGCTTGTATTGCTCGTCGATGAGTCACGGATTTGAAAAAAAATGAAAAGGGTTGGTAGCTCAGTGGCAGAGCAGGTGCCTGTTAAGCACCCACGCGTGGGTTCGAGTCCCACCCTTCCCTCTTAGATGGATTTGATTTTGAAAATAGATTCGAGAATTCGGATTTCGTATTTTGCCTTTCGAGTGTGGTGGACGCATGGCTGTCTTCGAAACAGTTGGGCGGGGTTCGATTCCCTGGAAAGGTACTTTTTGTTGGTTGCCGAACGCGGTCGATTTGACGTTGTCGGCGGTGAATATGATTGCCAGATCGTCTAACGGTAGGACGCGACACTCTGAATGTCGTTGTGTCGGTTCGAATCCGGCTCTGGCTGCTTAATTTTTGTTGGTTGATTTAGCATTATCGGAAGCCATCCGGCTGGATGAGGAGCTAGTTTTGAAAACTGGTGCGCCCTGAAAAGCGTTGTGAGTTCGAGTCTCACGGCTTCCGCTTGGAATAATTTTAGTCCTGTGGCCTAGTTGGTTGGGGCAGCTGTCTAACATACAGAAGATCGACGGTTCGAATCCGTCCAGGACTACTTTGCTCAGGTACGCCATCGGCTGAGCGACTCGGTTTAAGCCCGAGTGTTTGCAGGTTCGAATCCTGTTCTGAGCACTTTTTGATCAAACTGATTTTTTGTTGAACGTAGGCACTCGGGTCGTGTCCCCCAAACCGGATTGTAACCCCGGTGTCAAAAAACGATGGGGTGGCGACGAGAGGTTCGATTCCTTCACGGCCCACTGAGTAACGACCGATTTAGATTTGTTTGTCGATTGGGAGGATAGCTGCGTTTAATCACTGCTAGGAGTGATTTGAAGATTTGGCTAAATGGTGGAACTGGTATACACACGACCTTCAAAACGTCGCCCCCACGGGGATGAGAGTTCGAATCTCTCTTTAGCCACTAATTTGCAGCGGATGAGCCAGTGCTCAGTCAGGCCTCATAAGCCAGACACGCCGGGTGCGACCCCCGGATCCGCAACTTTGATCGGGTACGCAAACAGGAAAAGCGGTCACGTTGAGGACGTGGCGATTTTGTGGGTTCGACCCCCATCCCGATCACCTCGGAGTGTTTTTGTTTTTCGCCGTCATGTAGCCAGTTGATCGATTCTAGTAGGAATCTTTCAGGCGCGTGCTGTCGCGCCGAACAATTAGGGGCTGCTTGTCCAATGGTAAGACGCCTGTTTTGCATGCAGGTAATCGGGGTTCGATTCCCCGGCGGTCCACTTGCAGGATCAATTTTAGATACCTGCAACCCCATGGAATGCAATGGTCGCATTCCATGTTTTAGGAAGGTAGCCGGATACGGTTTGCCGGGACGATCTGCTAAGTCGTTTGTCGCGCGAGTGACATGGGACCATGGCACAAAATCAAAGTGGCATCTGATGACGACTCTCGCGACCTATCGATTTATGCGCTATGGCGTCCACTTTTCCATCGCTTGTAGAGTTTGTTGGCTCACGTGATGTTCAATGCCTTCGCTGTCAATTTGCGCGGTCTGTTCATCGACGCCTAGGGCAAGCAGGAATTCATAGACGATCGTGTGTCGTTTCTGCATTTTTTTAGCGAGTGCGACACCAGACGAAGTCAGTGTGATTGGCTGGTAGGGAGCAGTGTCAAGAAGTCGCTGGTTGACGAGACGTTTAACGATTCGTGATACGGTAACATGACTAACATCAAAACGTTTTGCTAAGTCGCCAACTCGGCAACGCCCCAGTTCACTAATGATTTCAAACACTGCCTCGACGTAGTCCTCTGCCGTTTCACTGGCGTGGCTTTCGCGAGTTCGGCGATGAGGAATCGATCGAGCTGTTTTTTTCTTGGCCATCGTTTCGAAGCACGTCAGTGCCGGAAATATTAGTTAGGGAGAAGCGCGACCGTAATCCCCTGTGATCTGGTGAACCCAGCTAGTGCTCAGCTGGAGTTATGATCGAGCTCCGCGTCGTCTGGGTTATTGGTTTTCTGGTGGTTCAATCGGTTCCGGGTCAGCGAGAGCGACGACAAAGATATCTTCGTACAGTTGAACTTCATCTCCGGGCACTAGTTTACGTCGTCGTCGGGTTTCGGTTTCGTTATTAACTAGCACTTCGCCGCCTTGGATCAAACGCTTTGCTTGCCCACCCGTTTCAACGCCGCAGGTTTTTAAAAATTGGTCCAAGCAAATCTTAGGCTGTTCGACTTGGCTTTCGGATTCGGGGCTTGCCGCGGGCTGAGGCTTAGCTGTTGAGTCGGCAGGATCGTTCAAAGGAGCGGGTGAATTCATATTATCCTTTGAATGGTCCGGAAAGAGTGTCGTTTGAGCGACTGCAGGTGGGAATGGTGTTGACTTAAGTGTAACGCAAAAAGGGCATGAACGCCGAAAGTTTCCTGATGGACCAGTTGAGAAGTTTGGCTGACCACCAGCAGTTCATCGATTGAGTTGTAACGAAAACTTACGATCATTCCGTGAGCGCGATGGTTCGGAACTCGCAATTGTTCTATGCCAAGCTGTCGCTCAGACCCGCGGCTCAATCTTCCTCGGCTTTTTCACTTTCTTCCTCATCCTCTTCTTCTTTCTCTTTTGCTTCTTCTTTCTTTTCTTCTTCTAACTCAACTTTGTGACCTGCTTCGGCCATAAGTTTTTCGATCGCATCATCCAGTTTTTCACCCTTAAGATTTTTGTAGCGAATGACGCCTTTTGCATCGATCAGATAAGTCGCGGGCCAGCTTGCGATATTCCATTTTGTTGCGATGGGTCCGAAGGTACCCTTTTCGCCGTTCCAGAAACTACGCCAATTAACTCCCAGCTCCTCAACCGCTTTACGTGCGACTTCGATGTCATCGTCGCTATTGACTCCAACCAGAGCAAATGGCTTACCTGCTAGTTGTTTTACGAGCGACCGCTCGTGTGGGATCAAGGCCCGGCAAGGGCCTCACCACCGCCCCCAAAAGCTAATCATCACAACATTGCCTTCGTAGTCGCTCAACTTAAAGTCGACACCATCTAAATCGGATCCAACAATATCAGGAACCGGTTTACCAATTGCCAACTTCCTAGAAAATTCGATTCCCTCTAGACGTTCCCCAAGAGGAGTGCCTACCAAGTCGGTATATTTTGCATACTTTGTTTTGATTGACTTAGAGAGTGATTCAATCTCGGCCTGTAGCAACTCTGCTTCTTTGCCTTCTACTGTCTTAGCTTTTTTAAACAACAGATTTAGAAGCGAAAACGTCGTGGTGGCTTTTACCGCTTCCACGTTTGTAGCTTCGAGCACTCGCCGGAAGAGGGGTTCTGCTTTTGCGGGACTCAGATCCCATCCAAATCTCGGGACGAATTTTGTCAACATCTCTGCTTTGCTGTGATGATCAACTAATAATTGGCTCATCAGTGGAGCATCTGTTTTGCCTCGTTCTCCGTGCCACCACCAAGTCAAAATTTTATCAGCTTCCTCTGCGGTTCCTTCGGCGACAAGCTTTGACAACAGTGGACGATAAACCGCATATGACGGTCTCGTTTTGAACACTTTAATTTTATCTTCTTTACTGGCCGCTCGATATCGCGCAATGTAAGCCCGTGTCTTAATTCCGAGGTGCTCTTTGAACTCGTCGTAAGTTCGCAATTCGTCGATACTCAATTCGCTAACATCTCTTTTCGAAGACTCCTCTTTATTCGGAGACTCGTCTTGAGCGGTGGCGTTGGTTACCAACAGGCAAGCAAGCAGTAGTGCTTGTAAGAAGCAGGGCAATAGTCGGTTCATAGGATCAATCTTTTTTTGATTCAAAGCGTTACGATATAAACAATTCTGGAATGTCACCGTCGATTCTACCATGCCGCAACTCCATTCAAAACTGGGCTGTGTGGGATGACCAACCAACCAAATACGCGATGAGCCGTAGCTTTGGGCGTTTTTGGGTTAAGCTAGTGGTCGATTTGGAATCAACTTGATCTCGGTACAGATCTTAAATAACGAGCCCGAGGTTTTTTGGCTGCCGAGCACTTACACGTCCGGTCTATCGGAAAACCAAGCGGATATTGTAGCCGAACTTGGTTCTAAAAATTTCTGTCTCTTCACAGAGAGGCAGAATTTTTCAAATAGCGCCTAAGCCCCTGCTCACGCGCTGGTTTCAGGGGATACAGTGGGCCTTTTGAAATCCGTCAAGCGGATAGCACGAGATTCGAACTCGCAACCGGAAAACCGGCACTTCCTTTCCAAGGAAGCCGCTAACCATTCGCTTACTATCCATGATTGATTCGTCGATCAGCTAGTAACTGCTGCCGACGTGGAAAATCATACTAAATTCCTGCTGTGATAATAGACCACTTTTGTGGTTTTTGGTTCGGGTTGTGCTTTGATAGACATGCCAAGTCTGGCTGTTGTCAAAATGCACGCAGGTAATTTTTGATCGTATGGCCGGTCAACCAAACATTGTGTTTGAGGCGAGATCGAAATTTTTGGGGTATGAAACGGATTTTCGACAATGGTACTTGTCTGGCTAACCAGCGAGCCTTGTAGGGTTCGTCGCCGCGTAAAAAGTCAAAGTGTTTTAGTCCCTGTTCGATGGATTTTTGCATCGAAACTTGAGAAATCTGATAACCGGGTTCTAGTTTCATTCGGGAACTGTCGGCGCCGCTTTGGTACATGTAGTTAGTGTGTCCGTCGTTAAACAGTAGCATCGTAGTTAACGGTTTGTCGTCAACATAGATCAACACCAATTCGCCTCGACCTTCCGAAAATAGCTCTCGGCTGGACAGGCGCAAGAACGTTTCGAACACAGGATCGGCAAAGCATCCCTCTTCGCCTAACATCTGTCTTCGTTTTTGGTGTAGTTCAACGAAGTCAGCCCATAGCGATTCGAAGTTGCCGTCATTCGAAGATTTAATTTCGCAGGTTTCACTGGAAACTCGTTTCGTGGCTTTTCTCGATTTACGTCGCATTGAACTACCAAAGCCGGCACTAAACTCGTCCCAGGTTGGAGCTAAGTCAGTAACCCAACAGCCTTCGATTCTTCGCGCGTGCGAGTTAAATTCGCTTGCGTCTAACGCGTCCAGCAGCAGATTACTTTCGGGCATCACACCATCGAGTTCGATGACGTCAATGTCTTGTAGCTTTCCATAAGCACATTCGTCCGATAGCCAGTCAACGACCGCCAGTGTGAAGGGTTCGACGAAGTCGGGTTCAGCAAACAAGTTCGCGTAGTCGGTACAGGCTTTTCCATCACCCCAAAATCGAAGTTTTCGAGCCAAAGATCCGCTATCGTCAATCCAGAAAGGGGCGATCCCAATCCAACGACCGTCCTCCACACCAACCAATACGATTGGTTTGCCGTTGTTGGCTAGACATTCAAACCAGTTCCCCATCCAAGCCCAACGATAAAAAGGGAATGATCCAGCAAGCCTGTCCCACTCTTGGCGATGGCTCTTAATCTCTTCAAAATTATCGAATAGCAGGATTTTCATCGGCTTGAAATTACGAGCATTAGTTTGCTTGGTGGGAGCTCTTGGTGGGAACTAGATTGTGGAAGCGTATTCTGTAGCCATAAGAGGGGTGTCTAAACCTGTCTGAAAAGTCCGAATCAACCGAGGAACACGACCGGTTATATGGATTGCGTCACTTGGTTTAAGGTTGGAAAGTAAGTGACACCTATGCAAAAACCCGCCGATTTTGCCGGAAATTGTGTCTGCGGGCGTTTGGATTAGCTGCCATGCGGGTGACTGGGGCACTTTTGCCGAGTCGTGTGGTCGCTAGTTTCCCGGACGCTAAATTAGCTGTTCCAATCGCTGGTCCATCTCTTTCGCTCGGCTTGTCCACGCTAGTCGATCTAAAAACGCGGCTTGAGTTGCGGGAGAAACTGCCAGCGGAACGCCATCGGTTTGGTTCGCAAGTGTTGATAGCCGATTGGCTAAATCTGTCGAACTATTGTCGCCAATGTCATACAAAAAATCTGCTTCGCTCAGAGGAATCTCCAGCGAATTAACGCTTGCCAATAATCGCTGAATCATTTCTGGGTAGGCTAAGGCGTTGGGGAACAAAGGGTGTAGGCCGACAGCAATTGCTTCGGCAGCAGCGATTCCAAAAAACTCGTGAGACGCAGTTGAAACAAACACGTCTGATTCAGCCAGTACCGACCAATAATCTTTTCGGTCCGGGACAAAGCCCCAGTGTCGAATATGGTTTTCGAATTCAGATTTCAAATCGTCAAACGCTGCCGGCGATTTGCGAAACCGTTGACCGATCACACTGATCTCAAACTGGTCGGTTTGGACTTTTAGTTGCCGTAGGCTGTCGAGTAACAGTTGTGGGTTTTTGTCGTGTTCCCAGCGGGCTGCCCAAACGATTCTCAAAGGACTTCCGGACTGTCGTCGTTGAGATCGTTGTTTGAAAAAGTAATCAAGGTCGATGGGTGGTTGTTCGATCCCGGGAGGCTCGACGGAGAATTTCTCAAGCAACTGCTGAACTTGATCCTTTGGAGGATAGTCGGGCCAGCGATTGCTGTTGTTTTCAAGATGATGCAGCATCGACTGCTGATTATAAGTCGAGTTGAACCAAACGTGGTCGGCGGCTAAAGCAGATAGGAAGTTGGTAAACCCAAAATGTTGATCGCGCTGGTGTTGAGGCGAATCGGGGCCGAACTGACTGGGATAGGCGAATTGGTTTTCGTGAAAGTAAACTACCAGCGGTAAACGACAGTACTCGGGGCAAGCCGAAACCAATAAACCCTTAAGCTCTGCTGCGTTCATCATGTCAGTCGTGACGATGGCGTCGAATGATTTTCCAGCAGCAGCCAGTTGTTTAATTTGTTCGGTGAACTCAACTGCCGCGTGCCTCATTCGCCACTTCCAGTGTCTTCCAGGAAGCGTCAATAGATGCCAGTGATGCCGACTATGTTTAACCCACCCGTCGATAAACTGCCGATGGCTTTCACCATAGTAGGGTTGTAGGCTTAGGATGCGACGAGTTGGCATCATTCGTTGCCGGGGAGAGGCCTTAAAAGATTAAAAGCGAGTGTTAAGTAACGGATGAATTTTCAAGTCTTCGCGAATTTGAAATGCTATTGGCCCGTCCAGATTAAAAATCCGGATGTAAGTTTGTAGTTTTTGTCGAGCGACCAGAATTCTGGCAAATCCAGCTACGGTGAAACTCAATCTGGACGAACCACTAGTGGCAGTTTTAGAATCCGATTCGGATCGAAGCGCCAGATTTTCCACCGCCGCGGTACTTGTTACCACGATAACCGTTGTACCTTGGTGACGGATAGCTGCGATAATAAACGGGCGCTGGTCGGCGATAAACAGGTGTTGAATGGACGATCACGCGAGGGGTTGGTTGGACAACGACTGGAGTGACAACTTGCGGAACAACCGGTTGATTGTAAACAGGTTGTACATTTACTTTGCCGATCGGCGCTGCCTGCATCGCTTGGATTACTGACTCGCGAACGCCGTTTTGATGCAGTGCAATCACTTCACTCACGCCGATTTGTTGTTGTACTCCGTGTTTGAGTACTTGGTTGATAATTAGTTCGTCGGATATTCCGCTACGAGTTAATGCGATGGCATCGTCGATCGACACGGCTCGGTTTAATATTTCTTGATTCCGTTGCAGACGTTGTTGTTCTTGCTGTTGCAATTGCGATTGGTATTGTTGTTGGCGAACGGCTTGTTGTTGCTGAGACTTTCCAACAACATTTCCGGTGAGTGCGCCAAGTGCGGCACCGATCGCGACGCCTTCGGCAGTTTCATCATTCTGGTGGCCAATGATTCCCCCGATAATCGCACCGGCAACTCCGCCTTTAACGGTGTTCTGCTGAACCGGTGTTTGAGCTTGCAAATTAGAAGTAGCAAAGCAAACGCAGGCTGCTAGACAAGTTGACCAAATTGATTTTTGCATCGAAACATCCTTTTATTCGAAATTGAAACTCCCTGCACAGTAGCGAAAACCGACATTCGAATAAATAGAGATATTTGGTTGATCAGGCGGACTGTTAGTTGGCGATCGTTAGTGCCTGCGTATGTTGCATTTTTTTATGACACGCAGTTTATAACAACGTAGAGAGATGGTTTGCGCTAAGTCATCCGAGGACGAGTCTCTGTTGTCGAGTCATTTGCTTTAGCGGCGGTTTTGAATTTCGCTTGCTAGCCGCCCTGCCCCACCTCCGAGAACTCGCCCGACAACTTCACCGTACGGCACAATCGAGGCGATTTGGCTGCCTACCGAAGCGCCATAACTTGGCAAAAGTATTTCTCGCGCCGATTCAATCTCCTCGGGTTTGTCTTCGTACCACTGCAAAGCTAGTTGAGTTGCAGTTGTTTCGTGGGAAAGCCCCGCGAACGGTATGTCCTTAATGGCTGCGTATGCGCCAGGGTTAACGCGAGCCCGAACATCTTGAGCATAGGCAGCACGCGAAATGGCCAAAGTTGGAACGTCCGAATAAACGTGAAGGGAGTTCGAGTAAGGGTTGTACCAATCACCGCCTACTAGTCGACCAGGCAGCAATGTGTATTTGAGCAAGTTGTAGGTGCCAAACGTGGATTTCCAAATTGGACGGATCCGATCGTTGGCAACCATCCGCTTAAATTCCCCAAATGGCGCGTACTGGTTGGAACGAACCAAAACAGAATCGAGGCCGTTTTGCTCCAAGTAATTGACGATCTCCATTTCTGTTGTCTGAGAAATGTTATGGTTGTCAACTCCCGCTTTGCCAATCGCGATCCGATTAGGTAACCCTAGTACTCGGCCAGCAGCATCAATGATTGGCCTCGGCCTTCCTCGTTGAACCTGTACTTGTTGAAAGTGCGCGGCGGACGGTGCGTTAATTAAATTCTGCTTTTCAAAGGCGTTAAAAGTCGAACAGCCCACTGAGTTCAATGCCAGAAAACAAAACGACAACCAAAGCAAGCCATTTTGTAGAACGTAGGTTTTATTGCGACGCATGAGCATTGAATTTGCTGAGACAATGAAGAAAACGAGTCCCCTGTATTAGAGGGACCCATAGACCGACATTGGTGATTAAACGAGTAGCGGCTGTGGGTCAATCCCGATACAGGCGAGATTCGCTGCTCAGGCAGAGATGATGACAGCATCAAGGTTTGGAAGTGGCTTTGAGACGCCTAGGGACCATTATTAAGCAATTTCGACCGCTTCAAGTGGCATCACATAGTTGCAGGCAGGTTGCATTTGCATTGCATCACAACGCTTTAGATAAAACTGGCGAGGCTCTTCGCGTGAGAGGCACAGCCCCAAAAAACGATCGTTGCCGAGCAAGCGAATCGGGCTAACGACGCGTCGAGTCTTTTTGCCTTTGGAGTCGCAATAGCTAAACTCAACAACAAAATCGTCGTGGCTTTGAATTGTTTTTTGTATTAAGGCGGTCATGAGATTTCTTTGGGTGTTTTTTGAGAGGTTGGCAGGCGTTGTCAGCCGGTTGCTTCATTTGATATCCCCATTATCGAATTCTTGGGTGACACGTTTGGTCAGTTGAGCAAGCAATTTGAAAAAAATATCGGTTCATTCAACAGAGAATGAATGGTCCGTTGTTGTTATTGCTGATTTTAGGCGGAATTTCTGGCTCAAACGGGTGCCGCAAAATCACTTCTTAGGCCGAAAGGCTTTGATTTTGGTCGGATCGGTTTCCAAGATCGGTCCGCCGATCAATTCGATGCAATACGGTACCGCTGCGAACACTCCGTCCAAACACTCGGCGATCGCCTTGGGGCTGCCGGGCAGTGTGATCACAAGGCTGCCACCTTCGGCACTGGACCGGATGCCGGCCGATTGCCGCGACAAGATCGCGGTTGGGACTTTTAGCAGCGAAACTGCTCGCATCGCTTCACCGAATCCGGGCAGCATTTTGTCGCAAACTTGTTCGAGTGCCTCGGGGGTCACGTCTCGAATTGCTGGGCCGGTACCGCCGGTGATCACTACCAAGCAGCAGCGTTGTCGGTCGGTCATGTCTGTGATCGCGTCTTCAATTTCGGTTTGAACGTCCGGCACTACTTGACTGTAAAAACTGACCGCCGAACTAAACGTTGACTGCAAATAATCAATCGCTGCTGGTCCGCCTCGGTCTTGATATTCGCCACGACTGGCTCGATCAGAAACGGTTAACACGCCTATTTGCGGCAAACAATTTTCTTCGGTCTTGGTCATCTAAGGCTCGTGATTGGTGTTTCGAGAAATTGAAGAAAGGTTTCAGGCCGGGGCATATTCGCTATGGCAATTATGTTGGGTCGTTAGCCGAAACGCCGGATAGCCAGTCCGGCAGCAACTCGCTGTTGTGGTAGTTTATATCACTGCTCAACACCGTCGCGGTTACTTTACCCTGCCGTAGGACTTGAGTGTCAGTTAAAAACGGGGAAGGCTCAGGCGGCGGATTGTTGGTAGCCCAATAGTAGGGGCGATTTTTTGGGTCGTTACCATGAGCATATCGATAGCCCATGGGATTTGTTTCAGCTGGAATAACGTGGTAATTGAAGTCCGGTTCCGACTCGATCGCCTTGGTGGGGTAGTTAACGTTCAGAAAAGTATTCTTGGGGAAATCGGTAGCGACCAATTTTTCCATCAGTGGCCAAGCCGATTCAGCTGCTCGCCGATACTCCTGTTTCGGACCGGATTCGACACTGATCGCCATCGCTTTAAAGCCAAGCGACGCCCCTGTCATTGCTCCGGCGACGGTCCCCGAGTAGTTCACGTTGGCGCCTGCGTTTAAACCATCGTTGATGCCGCTCAGAACCAAGTCCGGACGCCAAGGGCAGAGTTCGTTCAGACCTAGGCGAACGCAGTCGACTGGAGTTCCGCTGACAGCTGCGCCTGCTACTTCTGTTCCAGAGGACGGGTGCGTTGAGAATGGTTTTGTAAATAGTGGGCTGAGGTATGTTATTGCGCTGCTAACCCCACTCTGTTCTGTCGCCGGTGCAACTACAAAAACCGAATTTCCTTGATCTTTAAGAAAGCTAGCGAGTTGAATCAAGCCGTCGGCATGGATTCCATCATCGTTAGTAAGCAAAATTTTCATGCAATTATTTTCTGTTAAACTGACGGTTGGACTAGCTGCTTCACTAGTAGTTGGTTCGAATTGTGTATTGATGGGAGATTGATCTATTACCAGCGCCAGCAGCTTCATGCTAAGTCCGTGTTTTGTTTATCGGAAGCGGACCAATGCGATTTGGGTCAAAATTTTATAATAGCTAACGCGGCACTTGTTTTGATCGAAATTTGTCGCGACCAACAATCAATGAGTGAATTTGTACAATGTTTAGAGTTTTGAATGTTTGTTTTTTATTGTTTGCAATCGCCACTTTAGCCGTAGTTTCTGGATGTGCTTCTGACGCGCCCGCTCCAAGTGAGCCGGACAATGGTGGTGGGGTGACTCAGATGGAAATCGATCACGATTCGGGTCAATAACGACTAGGTAACAACCGTCGGCGCAGTGTCGTTGCGAGTTTCGATTAGTAGAGCTGCAAGGCGTGTCGGCAGTATGTATTTTTTTGGTGGGAAATTTTGTGAAAACCTATATTCGAGTGTTAAACGACATGACCGGCGGTCATGAAGTTTTGCTCGACCAAGCGGTTATCACCTGCGGTCGTCATGAAGACAACGACGTGGTCTTGGCTGACAGCAACGCCTCACGATTTCATTGCCGTTTCGTGTTAACCAGTGATTCGAAGTACTGTCTTGAAGATGTCGGTAGCTCCAACGGAACTTATGTTAACGAGATATTGGTTCGATCAAAAGTCTTGGATATAGGAGATCGAATTCAGATTGGTAGTTTGTCGCTGGAGGTAATATCGGAATCTAATGTGAGTGGTTCGTCTGCTGGAGGTGTCGTTGCAAACGGGCACGTCGAAGACATGCCTGGATTTGGAACAGCCAAAGTCGTGATTGATTCGCAGTTCGAAAACTATGTTGGCGCAGCCGGCCAGCAAAACTTCGTTCACGCTGATTTTGATTTGGATTTTGTTTATCGAGCGTCTTTGATTTCGTCAAAGAATCTTACTCTCCCGAGTCTTTGTCGTAACTTCGTAAGATTGGTGTGTGATTGGGCAAATGCCGCGCAGGGCTTGCTGGTGTTGCTTGATGGAGATGAATTGGATTTTTCTCAAGCGTATTCATCAAGAATGTCGGACGAGGGTCGATCTTCAAACCGGTCGGATGAATCGCTGATAAGATTCAATCGCGAACTTGTTGAGCATGTTGCTGATTGTCGGTTGCCGGTGCGGAGTGATTTCGAGATCGAGTCGGAGTCCGGAACTTCTACGTCGAATCCGCCCGCCCAGCAATTCACGGCGATGTGCGCGCCGATTGATAACGGTGAGAAATTACTTGGGGTAATTTATGTAGACAACTTGTGCAGCGATAATAGCACTGATGGTCGCGTTTTTTCAAACGATGAATTGCTACAATTGGCGGCACTGGGAAAGCAAGCGGCAGCGGCGATCGAGAACAACGCATACATTCATGCATCACTTAGCGTCGCTCGAAACGAGGCAGTCGGTAATTTGACCACCGCAGTTTCACATCGCACCAACAATTTATTGCATTTGATCAGTGGCTGTGAATTTTTAATTGATGCCGGTCTGCAGGCAAACGATTTGAAAAAGGTTGCGCAAGTTTGGAACACAGTAAAGCGAGCTCAAAATGAGCTTAGTCAGCTTTCGGTCAATATGGCAATGCATTGCCGCGATTTCAATCCTGTGGTCCGGGAGCTAAATCTTTACAGAAAAATCCAGGCGGTAACGAATGAGCTTGGCAGCAGCTTTGGCGAAACACGACTAGAAATCAAGCATCTGACCGACGTCGATTTGACTCTAAAATTAGACCCATTTTATTTGGAGCAAGCTATTAAAAATGTTTTGTCTGTCGGGCTTGCTGCATCAGAGTCTGGACAGGACGGGCAGGACTTGGTGGCCCTTGGTACTTCGTTGTCCGGTGGGGCGGTTTTGATTCGAGTTAGCTTTATGCATTTCGACGATCACTTTGATCTCGCGCAGTTGGGAAAGAATGAGATTGACAAATTCAGCGCCGAACAGGGTTTTCTGGAAATGGTGGTTTGTCGAAAATTAGTCGAATGTCACGGCGGAGCGGTTACTTGTACGACGGAGCCGGGGAATTTGAACACGATTGAAATTAGCTTTCCCTTGGATCCGAAATGTGAGTCTTCGGAGTAGGTCCCTAAGTTTAATCGTTGTCGGCTCGCAGCACTGATACAAAAGCTTTTTGAGGAATGTTTACTCGGCCAAACTGCTTCATCTTGGCCTTGCCCTTTTTTTGCTTTTCCAGCAACTTTTTCTTTCGAGTGACATCGCCGCCGTACAGCTTCTCGGTCACGTCTTTACGGAACGGAGCAATCGTGGACCGAGCGATCACATTGCCGCCAATCACACCTTGGATTGGGATTTTAAACTGATGTCGAGGAATTTCTTTGGCTAGTCGTTCGCAATAGTGCAAGGCGCGGGTGCGTGCTTTTTCACGGTGTACTAGGTAAGCCAATGTGTCGACGGGTTCTTTGTTGACCAAAATTTCTACTTTGACTACATCGGTCTTTCGGTACTCGGTTTGTTCGTAGTCAAAGGATCCGTAGCCACGAGTGAGCATTTTTAGTTTGCCGTAGAAATCAAACAACACTTCGCCTAGCGGCATTTCGCTGACGACTTCCATGCGGCCGGTCGACAGAAAGTTCATCGTTTGCGACTCACTGCGGTGTTCGCGGCAGAGTTCCATCACGGGGCCGACGTATTCTTCGGGGGTGATGATCGAAGCCTTGATGAAGGGTTCGGTGATTTCTTCAATTTGCGTCGGGTCCGGCCAATAGCTCGGATTGTCGACTTCTACTTCTTCTCCCGTATTAAGCGTGATCTTGTATTTGACCGACGGAGCTGAAATGACCAAGCCTAAATCAAACTCGCGTTGCAGTCGTTCTTGGATCACGTCCAGATGCAGCAGGCCCAAAAAACCACAGCGGAATCCAAATCCTAAGGCAGCCGAAGAGTCTTTCTCGTAAGTTAAAGCAGCATCGTTGATCGCCAGTTTGTCGAGCGCTTTAGTCAAGTCCTTGTACTGGTCGGTGCTCATCGGGTACACCGAAGAAAACACGACTTGACGAGCCTTTTCGTAGCCGGGAATCGGTTCTGTAGCGGGGTTTTCGACTAGCGTAATGGTGTCACCGACTTCGATGTCTTGAACGCTCTTTACGCCTGCGACGACGTAGCCAACATCACCGGCGGCGAGTTTATCTTTTGGCACTAACTTCAATTGGTTGAATCCTAGTTCGTCGACGTTGTAGTCTCGGCCACCATGCATGAAGTGAATTGCGTCCTTTGTTTTGAGCGTGCCCTCCATTACCCGGATTTGCAAAATTACACCTCGGTATTTGTCAAAATGAGCGTCAAACACAAGGGCTTTGAGTGGAGCGTTTGGGTCGCCGGCTGGTGGTGGGAGTTTCGCCACGATACCTTCGAGCACGTCTTCGATGTGCAGGCCCGTTTTGGCGGATACGGGAATCGCTTCAAACGGGTCTAGGCCCAAGTCGGCGTCAATCGCTTCTCGGGCTCGATCAACATCGGCTGCCGGCAAATCAATTTTGTTGATCACTGGCAGTAGCTCCAAATCGTATTCCATTGCCAAGTATTGATTCGCAACCGTTTGGGCTTCGACGCCTTGGGACGCATCGACAACGATCAACGCACCTTCGCAGGCCATCAAACTACGTCGGACTTCATGCGAGAAGTCGACGTGGCCGGGAGTGTCGATTAGGTTCAGGTGGTAAACTTCGCCATCGTTCGCTTGGTAGCTAAGGGTCACAGTATTGCTTTTGATGGTGATACCGCGCTCGCGTTCGATGTCCATCGAATCGAGCAATTGGTCTTTGAAATCGCGTTGAGCAATTGCCCCGCAGGCTTGGATAAGCCGGTCAGCAAGCGTTGATTTACCGTGGTCGATATGAGCAATGATACAGAAATTTCGGATGTTTTTCATGTTTTGGGTCGTTTGCCAATTCGGTCACAAGTGTCGTTGGAGCATTGTATTCTAACGGAGGATCGGTGTTTGTGCGTCGGGGAGTGTCCAGTTTGTGTTTGGCCTCGAAATTTAGCTTCGAAGTTTACGGCGAATGTATAGGTACAAGGAGTCCGGCGTCGTTTGAAGAGCCTGAGAATGTCAACCGTTCATGCTGAACCGGATTGGTCTGAGGGTTTTCTGATTGGAGGGCGACAAATAGTCCGATTTGATCCTGTACAAGATTTTTTCTGGTTGTAGCGAGTGGACTACCAAGCGGAAGGATCGGAACTATTTTTTCGCAATCGCTGCAGATCGCCAAAGTATCAGCATGGGTCTAGTTAATGTCAGATTCAAGCTGAAATACGAAGGAAACAAGCTAAAATCGAGGTAACTTACCAGCTCGATTTGTTTGTTTTGATGCACTGACAGTAAGTAAGCTCACCAAAAATTGACTTTCTCA
This sequence comes from uncultured Pirellulaceae bacterium, assembly GCA_964530985.1. GTDB lineage: Bacteria > Planctomycetota > Planctomycetia > Pirellulales > Pirellulaceae > Mariniblastus. The sequence continues at coordinate 18,400 of CAZHCH010000017.1, forward strand.
AAGGAATCTAATAGACGGCATAACTGACACGATGCCACAATATCAACAACTTAAGAGGTCTAGGTTGACCTTGAAGCTACTAAGGGCAGTTTTTATTCTTAATCATTAACAAATATTGCATGCGGTTTAATCCGTTCCTAGCAACAATTTTGCGGTAGCGTTACCATGAGTGTCGATGGGAATGTTAGAGTTGTCTTGAACCGCCTGCGTCTTTAGAATTGCATCATGTACGTTTGTAGCACTAGATCTTTATTGGTGATTACTTTTACGTTGGTTGTTGTCAGTTTGACGAACCAATCTGCCCATGGGCAGGCGTGGCTTCGGCAAATGTTTAAAGAACAGCGCACTCACGATTTTGGGGACGTTCAGTTGGGCGATGTCCCTGAACACCGGTTTCAGTTTGAAAACATTTTTAACGAGACCTTTCACATTCAGTCCATCCATTCCAGTTGTGGATGCACAATTGCAACGGCGTCAAAAAAGACTTTTGAAACCTGGGACAAGGGCGAGATCATTTGCAGGTTCAACACCCCTGCAGTTGGAACGGGCCGTAAACAAGCGACTATCACTGTTAAGTTTGACCGGCCGTACCGTGCTGAGATGCAACTGACTGTCAAAGGTAACATCGTAACGGGCATTACACTCGAACCGAAAACGATCGACTTCGGTCAAGTGGTCGAAAACAATTTGCCTTCTCGCGTTGTGCAGCTTCGGTCTTCGGGCAATCCAAATTTCAGGATCCGCGATGTTAAGAGCGTGTTCAAGCACATTTCAGTCAAAGTCAGAGAAACCTCTCGAAGCAACGGACTGGTTAGCTACGACATCATTACCAAACTAAAGGATTCGGTTCCCAAGGGCTTCACTCAAGACCAATTATACTTGGTAGTCGAGGAAGGCCGAAACTACGATGGCTCGCCCAAGCTTACGCAACTTCCTTTGCCATTCAATGCGAAGGTCACTTCTGCGTTGCAATTGTCTCCTGAGGTTCTCTCGTTAGGGCCAATGGCTCCCGGAGAGGTGATTAAAAAGAAAGTATTTCTGAAATCAGACAAGCCGTTTTTTATTAGTGACGTTCGTTGTCAGAGTGAAGCTTTTAGTGTCAAGGCAGCTAGAAAGCCAAAAAAGATGCACATCGTTGAAGTGTCTTACACTGCTGAAGCCAAGTCTGTTAGCCACGAGTGCGAGCTTAGTTTTTATGTGCGTTACGCTGATGCGCAGCATGCACCACCGGATAGCAATCCGTCTGGTCGACTAAAAGCGATTATCGAAATCTCTGAAAATCACGATGCCAAAGCAGAAGTGATTGATCTAGGTAAAGTTGCTGGATAGATCGAACAGTTTTTTGTTGACTTGCCAAGCTGATTTAGAGGATGCTACCTGGCTTGTAGTCGGCTGCACCGGGATACGCTTTCTCGATCGCTTCAACTTGAGTGACGAATTGGTTGACTTGACTGATTGCGGCGCCGTAGTTGTCGCGGCCTTTATTCAGCAACGCGGTAAGTTGTTCTGCCGATAAACCTAGACGCTCATCATTGGCAAGGCGATTTAGCAGGTCGTTTTCTTTTGTTTGGCCGTTGCGTAAATCGTTGACAGTAGCCACGGCGTGTTCTTTGATTACGTGATGAGCCGTTTCTCGGCCGACACCTACTTTAACGGCTTCCATCATGATTGTGGTTGTCATCAAAAACGGAAGGTAATGCTGGTTCTCCGCGTCGATTATTGCGGGGTAGGTATCCATTTGATTCAATATGGTTAAGAAGGTTTCAAACATCCCGTCAACCGAATAAAAAGCGTCCGGCAACATTACCCGGCGAACCACTGAACAAGAAACATCCCCCTCGTTCCATTGGTCACCTGCCAGACCAGCCGCCATTGCTTGGTAGCCTTTTAGCAATGTATGAAAGCCGTTGACCCGTTCGCTCGAGCGAGAATTCATTTTGTGCGGCATTGCGCTAGAACCCGTTTGGCCTTTGGCGAACCCCTCGCTGGCGGTTTCGTGACCGGCCATCAAACGCAGTGTTTTACACAACGAGGACGGGCCGCTGGCGATTTCCAGTAACACGCCTACAGTTCGCAAGTCTAAACTGCGCGGGTAAACTTGGCCGACATTGTCCAAGCGACCGGGAATCCCTAGGTGCTTCACGACAAGCGCTTCAAGTTGTTCCATTTTTGAAGAATCACCGTCGAGTAAGCTCAGTTGATCCATCTGAGTACCGACCGCACCTTTTAAGCCGCGAACTGGATAGGTTGCGATCAAGGCGGAAAGTGAGTCGAGCGCAATTAGGAGCTCTTGTCCAAACATGGCCAATCGTTTGCCAAATGTTGTCGGCTGAGCGGCAACGTTGTGAGTCCGGGCCGTGATGAATAGGCCTTGCCATTGCTGTGCGCGTTGTTTCAAACGGGCCAGCGCCGCAACGGTCTTTGTTCGAATCTCCAATAACGACCGAAACACTTGCAACTGTTCGACGTTTTCGGTCAAGTCTCGGGAGGTCATTCCTTTGTGAATGTGTTGGTGGCCAGCCAGATCACAGAATTCCTCGATCCTCGCTTTTACATCGTGACGAGTGATTCGCTCTCGGTCCATAATGGACTGCAAGTCAACTTTGTCTTTCACGGCTTGGTAGGCTTGGATGGTGGCTTCCGGAACGTCAATTCCAAGTTCCCGTTGCGCAGACATTACTGCGATCCACAATTCCCGCTCAAGAACTATCCGACCTTCGGGGGACCAAATCGACTTAATCGCGTTAGATGCATAACGTTCAGCTAAAACATTGACAATCATAAATAAACTTTAATCAGCCGGTGGAGAGAGGAATCGAAAGTCAATCAGTGGACTTAAGTAGTCGCTAGTTGCAGTCTGTTGTCACAAAAATATCTGATTGTAAATCGTAAGCAGGGCATTCTAGCGTGGCCTGAATATTCCCCAATGGTTCTTTGCAAGAACCAACGACCGAAAGTTAAATTTTCTGTTTGTGAAACTGTCGCAAGACGAGCGATTTTGGGCCGCCGCCCGTGTAATCGCTAACACGAATTACAAGCAGGTCCAACGTAAATGTCTAACGATCGACGGGCAGATCTCGCTACTCCCCGGGTTTGAGCGAGATTTAAAACAAACTGCGACTGTTAAGTTGGTGGGGTAGTAACCCGAATACAGCGGTGTGAGGATTTGCGGAAGTGATTTTTCCTTCGTGTCATATTTCGGGTTGAGATTCCTTTCTTATTGCCCTGACATTGGAAAAATTGGCAACCTGTCAGGGAGGAAATTATCCGATATGGATTGGGAAGCAACGGCTGAGTCTACCGAAAACACGGATTGGTCTGGTACCAGTCAACCAGACCATTTTCAGTTCGTTTAACTACATTTGACATCACGACTGGCCTGTGTTGACTCAAGTTTTGCCAGTACCTAGCCTCAACGACTATTTACGTTTGCGTTGATCATGCGATACGATATGTATCGGCTGAAACTGATAGCAAAAGTTTAATGGTTGGCAAACTTGGTGTTTTTACCAGCGTTTGATTGGTCGATAACTTTTATACTGGCAAGTGCCGGAGTCTGCGAAGCAGCTGTTTACTGACCCAAGGAGTTTGTCCGTGATCAATCGATCATTCGTTTTGTTTTTTACCGTCGTTTGTATTGCCTTTTCTTCAGGGCAGTTGTGCGCACAAAAAACGACTACAAATCCGGCGAAAGTTAAACCTGCTCCGGTGAAACCGCCTATGCGGCAGGATTTAAGTTCTGCTAAACCGTCAGCTTCAGCATTAAATCAAAAGGTTGAATCTGCTGAGCCGTCCAACGCAGTTGCAGCACAAACGTCAGGCGGGTTTCGCACCCAAGATTTACTTCCCGCCAACACTAAAGCTTGGATTTCAGTTCCAGACGCAAAAGATTTGGGCGATCGCTTTGATCGTAGTCAGTTCGGTCAGCTTGCAAAGAACAAAGCTCTCAAGCCTTTTGCTGATTCAATTAAAAGTCAAGTCAAGAACTGGATCGATCGACAGAATGTTCGTTTGAATTTGGATATCGATCAGTTAGAAGGTGTGAACTCGGGAGAGATCTGTTTTGCGGGCGTGTTGCGTGATGGTGGAGAGCACGGCATAGTGTTTTTGATGGACGTCACGAACACTCGCGATAAAGCGGTCAAGCTATCAGAGCGGATCTCAAAAAAGCTGGTTGCACGTGACGCAACTAAAAAGGAAGGCAAAATCCAGGGCGTTGCTTACACTCAATTGACACTAGATAAACCAAAGCTATTTCGTACCCCACGCAAGACTTTCAAAACCATCGTGGATGTCAAAGGCGAAAAAAAATCCAGCTGGATGATGGTCTCTAATAACGAATCGGTTTTTAGAGAGGTACTTCGCCGCTTGACACATCCAGAACGTATCCAAGCCGTTGAAACCTTGGCCGCTCAGAAAAGCTTTAAGTCAGTTATGGAGCAGAGCGATTCCGAATTCAAGTCTCAGATCTGCTGGTTTGTTGATCCTTTTGGCTATCATGAATTGGCTCAGCGGGTTCGCGACGAGGAAGCTCCCAACAAGGTTCCTCGTGACAATTTGGCTAAAAAACTAGCTGGTTCAGGCTTTGATGCGTTTCGCGGCATTGGCGGGCAAATAGCTATAACGACAGGTAAGCATGAGATTCTTCATCGGACATTTATCTACGCTGACCGTCTCAAGGCTGGCCAGAAAAAAGTATTTGAATTACTCGATTTTAAAACCAATAAGGATCAGCCACACACATTCCCTCGCTGGGTGCCAGAGGAGGTTTCGTCAATCATCATTGGCGATTGGAACATGCAAAAAGCACTCGCTGCGTTCGGTCATTTTTGGGATGCTCAAACCAAACCTGGTTCTTGGGAACAGTTGTTGAAAGATCTCAAGCAAGATCCCAACCTTCGGTTTGACTTAGCGGGCGTAGTTGAGCAACTAGGTAATCGATTTACAGTTGTTTCAGCGACTGAACGACCGATTGGGCCTAAGAGTGAACGAGTGGTTATTAGTGCCACACTAAAAGGGAAATCGAAATTCGTTTTCGAAAACATTAGTCGTGCTAACCCAGACGCGAATGTAATCATGGTTGGCGGCATGAAGTTCATCGAAATTGATTCAACTCGCGAAATCGAAGGGCTTGAGATCGAAGAACTGGATGGCCTTGACCTTGAGATTGAAGAAGAGGAAGAGGAAGAAGAGGAGGAGAAACGTTTTGAGCTTTTCGAAAAACGATACATTGCGGTCGCGGGTGAATCTAAAGACAAGTCTGGTACTGAGTTGTTGATCTCCAATGACAAGGAATATCTCAAAAAGATTTTGACTAGTCGCAAATCGAAAGCCGGTTCGGCGCCTGATTTTGTTCGCATTAAAACTTCGTTAGCGACGCTGACCGACGACACGAAAGTTGCTTGGCGTCAGTTTGGAAGGCTTGATAAGGGGCTGGAAACCAACTACGAAATGTTGCGTCGCGGTGAAATGGCATCATCACAAACGATGTTGGCTCGTGTTATAAATCAGATTTTTAACAAACAAGCCGCCGAGAATGCTCGGTTGGAAGGCAAGGAGTTTGACCCTGACGCCGTTCGTAAGCAAGAACTTGATGGTGCTACGTTGCCAAAGAATTTTTCTAAGTCAATTGCTCCATATCTCGGTCCGACTGGATCGGTTCTTGAGGTCTTGGATAACGGCTGGCGGATTACCGGCGTTGTTCTCAAAAAAGACAATGCGTCGTCGACCAAAGTGTCGACTGCGAAGGCCATGGAGCATAAATTGGACGCCGCTAAGCCCCCGCAGGTCACGCCTGTGGCTGAAAAACTTAGTAAATAAGTTTAATTTACTTGCTTTGTGCGGGTGTCGTTTAAAGCTTCAGGTAATAGCAAAACTGGCTGTTGACTGATGATGGTCGGTATCCCAGCTATGTTGATCAAAATGCCCGATTCTCGTAACGGTAATTGGTTTGAGCCCGTTTCACAAACGTTGCCCAGACGTTAAAATTTGGGTCTGTGCGTGTGTCGCCATTTTGGCGGCTTTAATTTTAGAAATCACTTAATTGTTCGATTGCTGTTCCGTTAGCAACGTATCTTCAGAAAGCCAATCAATGTCAGAAGTGGCCAAGTTTTCCTGTGACGGTCATGAGTTAGAATTCCCCGTCGTTGAAGGTTCCGAAAAGGAACGCGCGATCGATATCAGTCAGTTGCGAAAACAGACTGGCTTGATCACGATTGACGAAGGTTATGTAAACACCGGATCCACGCATAGCGGTATCACCTTCCTTAACGGTGAAGAAGGTGTCCTTCGATACCGCGGTTATGCGATCGAGGATTTGGCAGAGAACTGCGATTTCATCGAGGTGGCATACCTGCTGATTTATGGCGAACTTCCAAACAAGGATCGCATAGAAGAATTTCGCACCGCGATTTGCCGGCATACGCTGTTGCACGAGGACATGCGGTTGTTCTTCAACGGTTTTCCTCGCGATGCCCACCCAATGGCAATTCTGTCTTCCGTCGTCGGGGCTCTGTCGACGTTTTACCAAGATTCGCTTGACCCAAGCGACCCCATTCAAGTGGAAGTTTCAGTTCGACGTTTGATTGCGAAACTGCCAACGATTGCGGCGTATAGCCACAACAAATCGATTGGTTGGCCGTTCTCTTATCCAAAAAATGATCTGTCGTATTGTGAAAACTTCTTGCACATGATGTTTTCGAACCCGTGTGAAGAATACAAAGCAAACCCAATTTTCGTCAAAGCACTGAACTTGCTACTAATCGTTCATGCAGATCACGAGCAAAATTGTAGTACGTCGACGGTGCGCATGGTCGGATCGGCGGACTCGAATTTGTTCGCGTCGATCGCGGCGGGCATCTGTGCGCTTGGTGGGCCGCTGCACGGTGGAGCCAATGAAGCAGTCGTCAACATGTTGTACCAAATTCAAGCTGACGGTGGTGATGTTGATAAGTACGTTAAAATGGCCAAGGACAAGGAAAACGGCTTCCGCTTGATGGGCTTTGGGCACCGTGTTTACAAGAACTTTGATCCTCGTGCCAAAATCATCAAGGCTGCGTGCGACGAGTTGTTGGACGTACTGGACTTGGAAGACCCGCTTTTCGAAATTGCTCAACGACTAGAAAAAGTCGCGCTGGAAGACGAGTACTTTGTGAAACGGAACCTCTACCCCAATGTCGATTTCTACTCAGGCGTGATTTACCGCGCTATGGGAATTCCGATTGAAATGTTTACCGTGTTGTTTGCTATCGGGCGACTGCCCGGTTGGATCGCACACTGGCGAGAGATGCACGACTCACCGACCAAACGAATCTGCCGTCCACGTCAGGTTTACACTGGGGCTAATAGTCGAGAATTCCAGCCGATTGACAAACGGGGCTAGTTGATGAAAGTTTGCAGTATCGGCATTCCACATAAAGGCAGTGCTGCAAACTAGTGGTGGCCTGTCCAGTTCCCGTTTCCTACGGTGGTAATTCGTCAAGCTTCTGCAAGAAAAGCTTGCTTTTTGGCCAATGCGGGAAATTCGCCCAGCCAGTCAAACCGTGACAATTGGTCAGCAGGACGGGAAATCTGCGCCAATGAGGACGACGTGGGCGGATTTGGACCTCGTCGAAATTGAACTAATCGACTAAATTTACGCCTCTAGAATGCGCAGCAAGCCGCTCATCAAAGCCGTTCAACTGTTTTTTCGATGATCGCAAATTCTTTGACCTGTTGGACGAGCCGTTTTTAGCTCCGACGAGTGTGTTTCATTAACTGGCGTTTGCTCCCAATCATCGACCTCAAAATCCACCCGTGGAAATCGTTTTGTCTACCGACTACCAAAATCTGCCTGAGACTAAAGACGTTAAAGGCAGCTACTCATTTATTAGCTTAGGCTGCCCCAAAAACACCGTCGACTCAGAACGGATGATGGGCTTGTTGAAGCTTGATGGCTATCAACTGATCAGCGACCCCGAGCAGAGCGACTTTGTGGTGGTCAATACTTGCGGGTTTATTGAGCAAGCTCGTAAAGAATCTTTCGGTGCGATTGACGAGATGTTAGCGTTAAAGAAAGCTGGCAAAACTAAAGGTGTGATCGTAACTGGCTGCCTTGCTGAACGCCAAAAAGAAGAATTACTGATCGAGCGTCCTGAAATCGATTCATTGATTGGTGTTTTTGGCCGCGATGAAATTACCAAGATTGCGGATCGGTTGCTTGGAGACCAGGCAGAACAACGTACTGTGTTTCAGCCGGCACCGATTAGAGCGTTGTCGGATCAAAACCGTTTGCAAATCACGCCGAAGCATTTCGCGTATTTGAAAATTTCGGAAGGTTGCGATCGCTTGTGTACGTTTTGCGCTATACCCAAAATGCGAGGCAAGCACGCGACCAAGCCGATGGAAGAGGTGATTGCGGAAGCCAAGCAATTGGCCGCAACAGGTGTGCGCGAACTGATTATCGTTGCCCAAGATACAACCTTCTACGGTAAAGACTTATACGGTGAACCTCGGTTGGCTGAATTGCTTACAGAATTGAATAAGATTGACGGCTTCGACTGGATTCGTCTGATGTATTTTTATCCGATGTACATCGACGAAAAACTAATGCAAGTGATCGCCGATTCAGACAAGATTTTGCCGTACATCGACATGCCACTGCAACACGGTGACGATACGATGCTCCGTCGCATGTCACGACGTGTCAATGTTGAAGATACCGAAAAGCAAATCGCAATCATGCGAAAAGCGATTCCAAACTTGGTGTTGCGTACAACGTTCATTACGGGCTTCCCGGGTGAAACTGAGGAGCAGTTTCAGAACTTGGTTGAATTCGTCAAGCGACATCATTTTGAACGAATGGGCGTGTTCACCTACTCGCTTGAGCCCGATACGCCAGCGGCTAAACTCGACGGGCACCTGGACGATGCGACTAAAATTGACCGCCGAGACCGCTTGATGGCTGTGCAACAGCAGATCATGTTTGACTACAACGAATCTCAAATTGGCAAAACGATTGACGTGATCATTGACGCCCCAGTGCCCGATCAACCGGGAGCTTGGGTCGGGCGCGGTCACGGAGATGCCCCAGATGTCGATAGTTTGGTGTTCGTCACGCAAACCGAATCAGAGTTGGCCGTCGGTCAGATTGTTCCATGTGAAGTGGTTACTTTTCAAGACTACGACTTAATCGCCGTTGCAATTGGAAAACCGAAACAACGCAAAGCTGCGTTAAACGTTATTTAGGATCGGCGTTATTAAGGATCGCATGTTTCGCGAATCCGACTTTCACCACCTAGAAAGAAGACACCTTGTTTACTGGACTCGTCGAAGAAAAAGGAAGCGTCGTTGCCATCGATCCAATCAACGATGGAAATGCGATCAAATTGACCATCGCCACTAACGTTGTCCACACCGACGCAGCCTTAGGTGATAGCATTGCGATCAATGGTTGTTGCCTTACGGTGGTTAAAATCGATGACAACCATTTGAGCTTCGAAGCCGGCACGGAAACGCTCAGCCGAACAAATTTAGGAGACCTGCAACCCAATTCTCCAGTCAATCTCGAACGAGCATTGGCGGTCGGCCAGCGGATGGGTGGGCACTACGTGTCCGGACACATCGATACGTTGGCGACTATCGATCAACGAAACGAAGATGGCCAATGGGCCGAGTTTTGGTTTCGATTACCAGTTGAATGGACCCGGCAAATGGCAAACAAAGGTTCCGTCGCGGTCGACGGAATCAGCCTGACTCTCGTCGAAGTCCAAAGCGATCGGTTTAGTGTGGCTTTGATTCCACACACCTTGGCGGCCACTACATTAGGGATTCGGCACGTTGGCGATACCGTTAACATCGAAACCGACTTACTGGCCAAGTATGTTCAGCAACAACTTAACGCCACGAACTCAAACTCCAACTAAATCACTCCGCCGCAACCGAGCTACACGCAACCTGCTTTATTTGTAGCTGGTAAAAAATTTCGGCCGATGTAAATAGAGACTGAATATGAATATGAAAGAAATGGACCCGGTGGTTCCCAAAGTCAACAAGCAAACGGTGTCGTATCTTTCGACAAGATTCGCGGAAGTTGGATTGAACCCTAACAAACGGCACGGTCAGAACTTCTTGATCGACATGAATTTGTTGAACATGATCGCAAGTAGTGCCCAATTGAATCGCAACGATGTTGTACTAGAAATTGGAACCGGCATGGGTTCGTTGACTGGAATTTTTGCTCAACAAGCCGGGCAAGTAATTACGGTTGAAATTGATCAGTATTTGCATCAAATGGCTTCCGAAGAACTCGAGTTGTTCGACAACGTGTTGATGCTCAAGCAAGACTGTTTGAAAAACAAAAACACCTTCGCTCCGGAGGTCATTGCGGCCGTTAAAGAACACATGGCAGCGGTGCCTGGGCGAGTTTTTAAGCTGGCCGCCAACCTGCCCTACAATGTTGCCACTCCGATTATCTCAAACTTGCTGCGCAGTGAAATCGTGCCAGCAACGATGACGGTTACGATTCAAAAAGAACTTGGCGATCGATTAGTCGCCAAACCCGGTTCGAAAGATTATGGAGCGTTGAGTGTTTGGGTACAGAGTATTTGCGACACCAAGATCGTTCGTGTGATGTCACCGAAGGTCTTTTGGCCGCGGCCTAAAGTCGATTCTGCAATCATTCATATCGTTCATCGTCCTGAAAGACGAGCGGCGATCGCGGACTTAGGTTTCTTTCACGCGTTTGTCCGAGCGATGTTCTTTCATCGCCGCAAGTTCATGCGATCTGTCGCCGTTGCTGCGTTCAAAGGGCAACTCGAAAAACCGCACATCGATGAAGTCTTGCAAGCAGGCCAGCATGGACCGGAGACTCGAACGGAACAATTGCCAATTCCCGTGCTCCAAGAACTTTGTGAAGCCTTTCGTCAAAAATTAATCGAAGTCTCTGGCAATCCTAAACCGAAGCTTGCCAATCAATAGTGGCATTGGCTTCCAAGCTTGAGCGGTGGTATTCAAACGTCATTTGCATACGGATTGATGCGTTGGGCAAGAGCTTTTGAAGGGAAATATGCTCCGTTATGAAAGTCGCTCATCCCGGACTTCGAAAAGTCGAAATTCTGTGAAGGTTCGGCATACCGTGAATAGGCGCGGTAGCTTGCGAAAGCCGTTAACAACAGCGCAAATAAAATTGCGAGCACATACCCCGTTCTTCCGGTTAGTGTTTTCTTCAATAGACCGCCCTCTGATAGAACGGAATTCGAAGCAACGTTAGTGGTTGATCGGTCGTTCTGCACAGCTAGCTTTCATTACCGTTTCTGCGGTTGACTGTTGAGGTGGTCCTATTTGCCACTTCCAATTGATGTGATTCTTCCATCGCTAAAGCTTGTTCAACAACAACTTCCCAAGGCTGAAGGTATTCGATTGGATCTCGCCGTCCAATTTCATGGAATGCTAAAATTCGCTCAACGTCTGATCCTGTCAGGCCATGCGATCGCCCGTCTTCGCTCGGTTGGTAGCTTGTACAAGTGTTTTTGAAAACCGTATCGAAGTCCAAACCTAGCTTCTCAATCGCTCGGCTGGCGTCTTGTAGGATTTTGGTTTTGTTTAAATTCAGATAGGGTAAATGCAAATGTACCTTGTCCGAATCCCAATTGCCAATCGTGAAGGCATGATAAATGGCGTCGTAAAACTCCGGCCGGCAATCGGGGTAGATCGCGTGATCACCACTATGGACGCCTAGGCAGAAATCAACGTTTGATTCCGTTCGCAACCCCACCGAAAGGGCGTAGCCGTAGGCGATTGAAGCAAAGATCGCATTGCGATTGGGTACCACCGTTGCCTTCATATTGTCTTGCTCGTAGTGCCCTGTTGGGACAGCCCAATTGTCATTGGTTAGGGCCGAGTGAAACAGTTCGCCCAGCATCGAGATATCCAGTGTCTGGCAGTCAACATTCAAATCATGTGAGGCCAGGTAATTTAGGTTGGTCTGCAGACGCTGTAGTTCGATACGGTGTTTCTGACCGTAGTCGAAACTCAGCCCATAAACCGATCGTCCTTCGGCAAGCAAGTTTAGTAGCAACGATGTACTGTCCATGCCGCCGCTTAGACAAATGATCGCTGGTGAGGGTGTATTGCGCATAGTCACATCAAAAAAATCGGTGTTTCGTTAACATTGTATTTGATTATGATCCAAATCGGTACCAGCTAAGCGATGCCAAAAGTTGTTATGATTTTCCTCCGACATCGGGTGTTACAAAACGACCCACCGGCATTGCCTCCTGCCGATTTGCTTAAATTCAACTATCATGAAACATAAGTGGCATAGGCTTCTAGCCTGTGATTGTCCTGTGTACTTACAGCCTCGAATCCTATGCCACTTTGTCGACGAACGATAACGATTCATCTCAAAATATCCTCTTGAACCAAATGACTGAATCCAAATCAAGTGAGCTCCCAGCCGACGTCAAGGTGGAATCGCCTGATTCGAGCCAACCGTTTGAATCATTTTCTTATAACGATTCAATTGTTCGCCTGTTCATGCTGGCGACATTGGTTTGGGGGGTGAGTGCGGCATTGGTTGGTTTGATCGTTGCATTGCTACTGGTGATGCCAGAACTATCTCTCTCAAAATTTCTATCGTTTGGACGCCTTCGACCGGTTCTCACCAATCTCGCGATCTTTGCCTTCGCTGGAAATGCAATCTTTGCCGCCGTTTACTATTCAACACAGCGCCTTTGCAAGGCTCGCATGTGGAGCGATACACTCAGCTACCTGAATTTCTTGGGTTGGCAACTGATCAACATCGCCGCTACGATCACACTTCCGCTAGGGATCACGCAGAGCAAAGAATTTGCGGAACTTGAATGGCCGATCGACATTGCGATCGCGATCGTTTGGATTGGTTTCTTTGGTATCAACTTCTTCATGACGCTGGCTCGGCGGCGTGAACGATATCTATACGTGTCGCTTTGGTTTTACATTGCCGCGATCGTGGCGTTTTCTATTTTGCACGTTGTTGGCAATATGGTGGTGCCGCATGGCCTTTTCAAAAGCGTGTCGGTGTACGCGGGTGCTGAAGACGCGATGGTGCAGTGGTGGCACGGCCACAACATGCTGGCATTTTTTTTAGGGATGCCGTTTCTTGGGCTGATGTATTACTTCTTGCCCAAAGCTTCTGAACGACCGGTGTTTTCCTACAGGCTGTGCATCATCCAGTTTTGGTCGCTTGTGATCATCAGCGTTTGGGCGGGGCCTCGTTACTTGCACTACACGTCGATCGCAACTTGGGCTTCGTCATTAGGAGTAGTGTTTTCGCTAATGTTATGGATGCCCAGTTGGGCCGGTGTTGTTAATGGCTTTTCGACGCTGCGAGGAGCGTGGCACAAAGTTGTGTCGGATCCCGTTTTGAAATTCTTCGTCGCCGGTCTTGCTTTCTATGGCTTAGCGACCGTCGAAGGATCGTTGCTTTCAATTAAATCGGTCGACGCTCTTGCCCACTACACCGATTGGACCAGCGCAAACCTTCACGCCGGGGCGCTTGGATGGATTGGATTCATGACGTTCGGCATGATGTATTGGTTGTTGCCGCAGATCTTTCAAACGAAGCTATGGAGTGTCCGCCTAGCCAGTTTGCATTTTTGGATTGGAACGCTGGGACTACTGCTGTATTTAGTTGCAGGACACATTGCAGGCATAATTCAAGGATCGATGTGGCAAGCGCTAACCGCCGATGGCTACCTGGCCTACCCAAACTTTATTGAAACCGTGACAGCGATCAAACCCATGTGGTGGGCGTGCCTCGTAGGCGGCTTGCTATATGCCAGTGGCATCGTGATGCTGGCGGTTAACTATTTTATGACTTGGCGATCTAGGCCAAACCAATACGAAGCTCCTGTTGTGCAGGCTGCTCCCCTATCCAAAGACTTCAAGGATGGTGCAGCGGTTACTAAATCACGGATCGACGGTGTTCTAAACATTGGCCACAAAGTCGACGTTTGGCAGCAAGCCACTTGGCATCGTGGATGGGAGCGACGGCCCATGCGATTTGCGATGTTAACGGCACTGGTCGTTATCATCAGTTCAGCATGCGAGCTGGTACCGATGCTTTTGATTCCGGCTAACGTACCGGTGATCGAATCAGTTAGACCCTACACGCCGCTAGAATTGGCGGGCAGGGACATCTACATTGCCGAAGGGTGTTGCAATTGTCACGCGCAACAAATTCGACCGTTGTTTGCCGAGACCGAACGGTACGGCCAATATTCGCAAGCAGGCGAATTCGTCTACGACCGCCCGAACCTATGGGGAACCCGCCGGATTGGACCGGACCTCTCACGTGAAGGCGGCAAACAAACAGGCTTGTGGCACTTGGAACACTTTCGTGATCCCGCAGCGAAAGTCGACGGTAGCGTGATGCCGAGCTATCCGCATTTGTTGATGACGAAACTCGATTTCAATTCGATCCAATCCCGATTCAACGTGGACGCTCAGCTTAGTACTGCCCACGATCATGAATTCGTTCCGACCGACCAGGCCGACCAGATGGCCAAACAACAGGCGCGCCGGATTGCGTGGGAACTGGCTCAACTCGGTGGCCCAATTACGGTCGACTCTTCCGCTGGACAACAAATTCGAGTCGACGAGACTCAACTGATCGCTTTGATCGCTTACATTCAACGATTGGGAACCGACTTACAGGCTGCCGAAGAAACTGTTGACAACAAAGAACCATTGACCGACGCGCAGCAAGTGACGTGGGACAAGTACAGCCAGATGCTGACTTACGATTCTATTTTGGCTGCCGATGTCAGTGTTGGAAAACGCGTCTACGCCGACACCTGTGGCAAGTGCCATCGATTGTTCGACGAAGGCGGTAACATTGGCCCCGCGCTGACCGCAACCAACCGCTGGAACCGTGACTACTTGCTCGAAAACATCGTTGCGCCTAGCCGCGAAATCCTCGAGGCCTACCAAACTGAAATTGTCTTGACGATCGACGAGATCGTGGTGACGGGGGTGATTGTATCTGAGGACGATGAGAATCTTGTTTTGATGACAGCTGATCAAAAACGAGTCGAAATCTATCAAGATGATATCGAAGAACGAAAAACGTCGAAGCTTTCACTAATGCCCGAAGGCCAGCTCGATACGTTGACCTCCGATCAGGTTCGCAGCCTGTTCAAGTACCTTCAACTGCCGAAACCACTCGCAGCAGCCAAGTCGACTGAGGAGCCCAACCAGTGAACATAAAAGCGGATACGATGGAAACCAACGGTTCAACCGGTAGTGATGAGACCGCGTTGGTGGCAGCGCAATCAGTTGATGGAATTTCGATACTCGACAACCCCGTGCCAAGCTGGTGGAAAATCTTGTTTATCGCGTTAATTTTGTTCGCGCCCTTGTACATGTTGTTTTTCCACAGCGGAATGGCGGGCCGTTCGATCTACGATCAGTACGATGCCCACAAAGGCCAAATATTTGAGGTGCGATTTAACGAGATTGGCGTTTTGGCGGCGGACCGAGAAACGATTCTCGAGTACTTAAACGAAAAACCCGACTGGTTGACTGTTGGCAGGATAACCTACCAAGCCAATTGCGCTAGCTGTCACGGCGCTGACGGCGGTGGATTGGTCGGCCCCAACTTGACGGACGACTATTGGAAACACGTCCGTTCCGTCGAAGGCATCGCAACCGTGATTGAAAACGGAGCCGGCAACGGCGCGATGCCGGCGTGGAAAACTCGCTTTAGCCACCCCAATCAAATTGTGTTAACTGCTGCCTACGTGGCGTCGCTGCGTCGAAAGCCAGTCCCCGGAAAAGGCCCCGAAGGCGTCCAGATCCCTGACTGGAACGAGTGATCTCACAAATCGCGGTTTCCGTTTAACGACGATCCGACAGGTGACCCGGTTTTCCGGTCGTTAATAAAACGCAACACTAGAACTGGTGCCAATGAAAGGAATACCGTTAGTTCCAGCATTATTGATCCATCACCGCTGTTACGCGACAACAATCGCCCCGGTTGTACAAAGAAGTCGGTCCAAAATACAAGCTCGCAGCGCAAGCAAGTGCATTCTTTTTTTCAACGACTAGCGGGTAGGCCACTCACTCACCGACTTGACACGATTGTACTTTCATATCGAAGGAACCAGACTAAGCATGGAAAAATCGTCTGACATCGTGTTTTTAGTTCACGGGCTTGGTGGTAGCCGGATCGACATGTGGCCACTCGCCCGCCAATTACGGCGTAGCGGATTCGAGGTCAAAAACTGGAGCTACCGAACCTTAGGCAACCGAATCGAAACACACGCGAATCGACTTGGTACCGACTTAACGGCGATCGATAACGAGCCGCTAGATCGAAAGATACACATCGTGACGCACAGCATGGGCGGGATCATCACACGATCCATGCTGGCGGACTTCAGCATCCAAAATCTGGGCCGAATCGTCATGCTCGTCCCACCGAATCAAGGATCCCACATTGCCCGAAAAGCGGTCCGCTACTTTGGTTGGTTAACTCCTAGTCTCCAGCAGCTATCGGACGCGCCCGATAGTTTCGTCAACCAATTGCCAAACACGCTCCAACAACAGGGCATTGAATTTGGAATCATCGAATCCACTAAAGACCGCGTGATCGCCCAAGGCGGCGCTCATCTGGACGGATATCGCGACTACGCCCGCCTCGACATTCACCACGGCGTCATCCAATGGTATTCCCAGACCATTCAGCTCGTCGGAAATTTTCTATTAAAATGTCGTTTCGATACCAGTGACGAGCGGCATTGATGCCAACTTTCTTTTGTCGTTCGTGGTACCGGTTTCATTGCGCTGATCGGTTCGTCCATCTTGCTGATCCACTGGTATATGACACAAAATGTGTACCAATGTTACTGTTGTGATCAATAAAGACCGGTCGCAGCGACAAGCGTTTTAGGTAGCCTTTGACGATATCGATTGGTGTAAGGTATTTAAAAAATTGAGCTCAATTTGCTTTACTCTGATGCATAGCGTTGTTATAAAAGTTGACGGCGAACAACCATTCATATTTCTAAGGCAAGTTGTTGGCGTAGACATGTTTTCCCAATTAGACCTTCGTTGTAGACGGAGCGTTGACCCAAACTTCGACGTTGGTGCGAGTCCATGGATTTGGACTTGTCATTCCTCGCTCTTTTTCTTTGCCCGTGACTACTGTACAGACGATAGTGCGCCAGTGCTAGTTGACCCGCTTAAAGTCATAATTGACGATGGCAAGGGAGGTCTCGGCAACGCAGAATTGAATGAAACAATGGCCGTTGCGTTCCAAGATTTTGATTCGGTAACAGTCAACGTTGCTCCGGAAACAGACTTTCAGGGTGTTCTAGAAATATTTGATGGAGATTCTGGTGGTGTTGTGGCCAGTTTTGAAGCGTCGGAAGCCGACTATGATGCTGCGACAGGAGTGGCGGTGTTTGATCTTTCCTCTGAAGATCCATTTGAGCCTGGTCTGTACGAAGTTCGAGTTGGTTCTAAGTATCTAGCGGAGGTTTATATTGCGATTCCTGGTGATGTGAATCTGGATGGCATGGTCGATGATAGTGATGTTGAGATTATTCAACAAAATCTTTCGGCCCCGGGTATGTGGATGACCGGCGATGTAAATTGTGACGGTGTGGTCGATGGTCTTGATTTGGCAATCGTGGAGATGAATTTAGTGTTGCTGGGGGACATCAATCGAGATGGTGTTGTCGATTTTAATGACATTGGTCCATTTATTGATGTTGTTTTAGGTGGCCCGACTCAGGTCGAAGCGGATATCAATCAAGACGGTGTTGTTGATTTTGATGACATTGTTCCGTTTATTAATCTTGTACTCTCTTGATCTTGTACTCTCTCAGTGAATTCAACAAAGTTCCGGTGGCGAATTGACGTGCCGAGTTTGCTAGGCAACGGCTGAATTCGTATTGGTTCTGTTGATATCAATAAGAGGTTTAGAGTTCTTCTGCTGGAATGCGAAGATTCAAGTTATTGCATTTCGCCTGGCGAAGCAATGAATGCTCTCCTTGGTTTACGCCCAGCGTAATGCCAAGGAGGGTTTTTTCGTGTCTGCATTTTTGTCGGATAAGTGTGATTGCCGAATCATTACCAACGAAGTTGTTTTTGTCTTTCAAGAACGTCGCCTGCGTCTAAACGGCTGATGAGCGCACGAAAAAACCCAAACAACGCTTTAGCAAGCACCGTTTGAGTTGATTAAAAGTGAGGGCGCAGGGGCTCGAACCCTGGACCTACGGATTAAAAGTCCGTTGCTCTACCGACTGAGCTACGCCCTCGTCTGAAGCTCGCCGACCGAACGAATTCAGGCGAGATTTCAGCAGGCGGTAAGATCGACAATTGCACTCGAATTGTCAAGTGCTTTCGACCGAGTTTTCAGCGTTTCAACGATTTCGGTTGTCTTTTCCATTAGTTCTAGAAAAAACGATTTTTCGAAACGCAGGCAAACCATTTTATCGCCTTTAGACCCACTGGTTATCGGTTGACATATTGCTCCACTTGAGCGTTTATCAAACTAAAAATTATCTCAACTGGTTAACCCCCCAATGGCCCTTTAAATCGTTGGTCGCCGGAGGCGGCGGACTTCGGGAGGTAGCAGTCAAAGCCTGAACTCTGGCGAGCCCAACTACGACTGTTTGCCCTCGGCTCCCCAGATCGCCTCTGTCGTGTAGGGACCGCCGGGGTGCTCCCAGAACTTGCCATGTACATACCGATGCTGTGTGTTCAAGTTGTCGATTGCTGTCATGGCGTCTTCCGGTAGCTGTATGGCGCCAGCGGCTAGATTTTGAACCAACCGCTGAGGGTTAGTAGATTTAGGGATCACCACCGTGTCTCGGCAGGCCGCCCATGCTAACAGAAGTTCGCCAACGGTGATTTTGTTTTTCGCCGCGAAGTCTTTCAGTAATTTATCATCAAACAGGTTCGGATCCGATTCACCTCGCATGCGGTCCGGACGATCACCAGAGCCTAATGGTGAATAGGCGACGAGGTGAATTTCATTGGCTTTGCAGAAGTCAAGTAAAACTCGTTGGTTTAAAAACGGATGACATTCGACTTGATTGGCACTCGGCTTAATTCGGCAGCCATCCAAAATGAGCTGTAAATTATTAACACTAAAATTACACACACCCAGATTTCGGCAAAGTCCTGCGGTTACGCAATCTTCCATCGCGGCCCAGGTGTCAATCAACGGTTGCTCGTCGAGGGAGATGAAGTCTTTACCGGATTCTGGCCGTTCTACATCGGGCCGAAGTACAACCGGCCAATGGATCATAAATAAGTCTAAGTAGTCCAACTGCAAATCAGACAACGTTTGTTTTAGGGCACTCTGGACCAAATCAGGTTGGTGGCGGTTGCACCACAGTTTCGAAGTGATCCAAAACTCTGAGCGATCGAAACCGCCGCCAGAGAAAGCGGCTCCCAGCGCCTCGCCAACCTCCGGCTCATTCAAATAGATTGGCGCACAGTCGAAATGACGATACCCCAGTTCAATCGCAGTTGACACTGCTTGGGAAGCAACTCCATCGTCCATCTTCCAAGTGCCTAGGCCTATTCCTGGCATGTTGCCTTGTGGGAATGAGTATGATTTCATAGTTTTTCAATGCGACGTTTGCCGCTTTATAAAAGAGTAAGAATCAAAAATGATGCCAGTTGTGTTTCGAGTTTTTAATGTTCATTACTGGTTTGTTAAAGTGTATCAAGTAACTACTAACCGCGGCAGTTAGGGTACTGGCAGCAATTTTCAATAATGCTGTAACAAAACCTAAACGGTATCGATTCAGCGATACTATTACACAATGCTTCGACACGTTTCGCCGACGGCGGCGAGTTTGGAATGGGGGCTGAAATCGGAATCGCCACGGGCAAAATGCATGCTCGAGGGCCCTTTGGAGTCGAACAACTAACGATATTCAACTATCGTGTCCGCGGCAACGGGCAGACTCGGCCGTAGACCTTTTTATACCCCCACAAATGTCAAAAGTCATACGGCAGCTTTGGAAGTTCGTAAAAATAGACAACCGCGAAATACGCGAATAAAACGAAAGCTCTGGCACGGTCTTCGGATAATGTCCGATTTGGAAAACACTAATTTTCACTGATCGCCACTAATCTTTTTTGTGGGTGTCGCCCGCTTTGGTCTAAAATCTTTGAGCCTTCGCGCCTTTGCGTGAGACTTTTGCCTACCGCATCAAAGGGGATCTAGCCAAAGATATTCGATAAAAAGGCCGTAGTCCCGTCAACTCATTGCGTTCCTGAACAGTTTCTAGTATCAACTTTATGATGACGGGCAAGAGTGCTCCATCCTACGGGGTGTTGGGTCACTATTGCATCATGTTGCGATTAGGCATCAAGCAAGACGACTGGCGGTTGCAAAAATACAACGCGGCTTCTCAAAAGTTCGCTGTTTCCTAGGGAAAACGACCTTTGGCGGTTTTGGCATAGCCTGTGCTTTTGGACTCCTTCAACAGAAGTGAAATTCATTAGACAGAGAGAAAATCAAATGTCCAAACACCACGAACTCAGCACACAAAAGTATGTCGATGATGTCCAAAAAGAAGAGATCAAACAGATTCGCAAAGACATCGCAGTGCAATCAAACAATTCAATTTTGCTGTTGTTATTTTCAATCATTGTGTTTTTGTTTGCAATGTTCGCGGTCTTCCAGATGCCTAATTGGTTGCCGGCAGCCAACGAAATGCTTGAGAATGCTGGGATTCTAACATCTGCGTCAAGTTAGTCGGGCCAAACCGGTGGTCATATCCTGGATCGCTACGATACAGCCATCTCTACGAAGTTTTGTAGCAACTCAAGCAGCTATAAAAAATTACGGGAAGTATTAAGATGGACCGGAATTCCAGTCGTTTTTAAAACAGTGCGCTTCGTTTAATGGAGCAATTTTAAACCGACTTTTCGATTTCCGCAGATTCACACACTTAAGGCTTCGACCTATGCGTCCTTCAAAAAAAATGTCCTCTTCGCGATCAGTTCGCGAGAGCATTGTGCTGCCAGGTGACACGAACGATCACGACACCTTATTTGGTGGCATTTTGATGAAGTACATTGACGAAAACGCAGCGATTTCCGCGCGACGTCACTCGGGGTGCCCGTGCGTGACGGCTTCGATTGACGGAGTTCATTTTCACCGCCCGATCCCTCGTGACACAATCATCCGTTTGACTTCGTTTGTTTGTTCAGTGGGCCGCAGTTCGATGGAAGTCTTCCTGAGTATCACGACGGAAAATGTGCAGTCGGGCAAATTTGAGTTGGCCGCTGTTTCGTTTTCTACGTTCGTAGCACTTGGTAACGATGGCAAGCCATGTGAGGTGCCGCTGGTAGTTCCCGAGTCTGATCTAGAAAAACGTTTGCTTGATGGCGAGAAGGTTCGTCGTGAGGCGCGTTTGAAAAAACGTCGCGAGACGATCGAATTAATCAAATCGCTGGATTTGTAGACTCTAAAGGCAGGGTAAATCCGTTTTGCAAGTTAGCGATCATTTTCACGGGTTCCTCGCTAACTCGTCGGGTTACCAATACACCCAGTTTAAAAACTGATTCGCTCTGGACCCATTCTAAAAAACAGGTTCTTCCCGTGTTTTAGTGGCTTCTATTGGTAAGTTGCTAAGAGCAACTTCAGTAGCTTGAATTCCCGACAGCCCCAACTGCTTAATGAAAACACCTAAAATACAAGCTCGCGGCGCAAGCAAGTGCATTCCCTGAAATTGAACGATGCACTCGCTCGCGCGTCGAGCTTGTACGGTGTTTTTGTCTCTGCCACTAAATTCCCAGAAGAGCCAAAAAACATGGGCTAGTCACAAACCCTCGGCTGGATCAACCCAAAAGAAAAGTTTCGGCAAAATGACATTGCGTGGGCAAGAATTCCTCGGTGAAATCCTTCTTCCCGACGGGAAGCAAGAACACACCTCGTCGCTCAATTGGTTCATGACGACTTTAGGTGCCTGCGTTACTCGCCAACACAACGTTGTGCATCAGCCAAGCAGAATCGCCAAATTGACGTAGATCACGATTCCAATAATATCGACGATGCCAGCGACCAACGGAGTGCTCATGATCGCTGGATCCCAACCGATGCTTTCAAATGCGATCGGCAAGACAGACCCGATCAAAGTGCCGCAGATCACGACCGCCAACAACGTCAATGGAATAATAAGAAACGCACTCGTTGCCAACCCCGCCGGTACGATGAACAGTGACGCGATGAAGCCCAGAGCCGCCAGCGCGCCGCCCAATAGCAGGCCGACCGAAAGCTCGCGAACGACGACCTTGGCCAAGTCGCCGACTACGACGTGCTTCCGCGACAACGCCGTAATAATCAAAGTAGCACTTTGGCTTCCTGAGTTGCCGCCACTACTGATGACTAGCGGAATGAAGGCCATCAACCATTTCCATTTGTCCATCACGCTTTCGTAGTTGTCTAGCGCGATTGTCGTTATCAACGCAAAGAAGAACAAAAACGACAGCCAGATGCCGCGTTTCCAACTAAGCGTTAACAGAGAAGTTCGCAAATACGATTCGTCCAGCGGATCAACGGCACCGATTCGGTGAGCGTCTTCGGTGGCTTCTTCGCGGACAACATCAATCACATCATCGTGTGTGATAATTCCAAGCAATTTATGTTGGTTGTCCACGACCGGAATCGCCAGCAAGTCCATTTTGGCGACTTTATTTGCAACATCTTCTTGGTCTTCGTCAACGTTCGCCAAAACAAGATCAGATTCCATGATTTCATGCAACCGAATATCCGACTGTCGCATACCAGCCAGCAATTGGCGGGCCGACACGATTCCTCGCAAACGGTCCTCTGCATCGACCACGTAAAGATAGTAAATCGTCTCGTAATCTTCGATTTGACGAGCGATTTCGTTGAGTGCTTCATGGGTGGTTAGATCTTCGGTCAACCGAGCGATCTCGGTAGTCATCACCGCACCGGCAGTTCCTTCGGGGTACTGGCTGAGTCTTTGAAAGTCGCGGCGTTCTTCGACGGGAATGATCGCCAACAATTTGTTCCGGCGCTTCGCATCAATGCCTTGCAACAAATCGACACGGTCATCCGGCGGCAGTTCGGCTACCAGTTTCGCAACTTCATTGATCTGGCAATTCTCCAATACCTCATTCTTTTTATCGGGGTCCAGATAAGAAAAAATGTCAACGCGAGATTCAAGATCCGTTTGCTGGATCACTCGCCATGTTTCTTCGCTGTTGAGCCCCGACATGAATTCGGCAGCCCTTACCGGATTCAACGCTTCACAAAAACTGCGCAAACCGTCCGAATCATTTTCGGCCAGCATCTCGCGTAGTTCTGGAAGGTAAAGGGTATTGATCATGGTTGTTTTGCAGCGATCAGTTTATCAAGTTCGTTTTTAAGCTTCGGTAAGATTTCATCGTACGGAAAAGCCCCAAGCGGTTCTGGGCCTTTCTTTAGGTTGACGACTTTGGGGCCGCACCATAAACCCAGATCCGCATCGTCAGTTTCTCCCGGGCCGTTGACTCGGCAGCCCATCACCGCAATCGTAATCGCGTGATCTTTGGCATACTGTGTCATTTCTTTTACTTTAACGGCCAAATCAACAAACGCTTCGTTTTCGACTCGGGAACAACTCGGGCAACTAATGATATTCAGTGCTTTGGTGTCAAAGTTGACGACACTTCGCACGCGTCCGGCGTAGATGTCCTCGACAATCGATCGGCCTGCTTGGATCTCTTCGCCTTTGCGGTGATTGGGGACCGTTAGCGAAACGCGAACGGTATCGCCGATACCTTTACCAATTAACTGCTCGAACGCGATTCGAGTTTTAATCACACCCTCGGGAGGCATGCCGGCTTCGGTAACGCCTAAATGCAATGGAACGTCGGGTCTACTTTCGGCGAAGCGTTGGTTGACTTGGATGACTTTGCTGGGGTCGGAATCTTTTAACGATACGCAAAATCGTTGAAAGCCGATCGAGTCAAGGTATTCGCAATGTTCGAGTGCGCTTTCAAGCATCGGTGTGATTGAATCGTCGTCGCTGTATTTTTCTTTTTTGGCGGGATCGACCGAACCGCAATTGACACCGACTCGCATCGCGCAATCATTGTCCTTAGCGATGCCGGCCAAGTAATCGACTTTTTGCTGCCACGGCTTGGCAGTTTCGTGATGGTACAAGTGGCCGGGGTTGTAACGGAGTTTGTCCACGTGCGGGGCGACGATCTCCGCCATCCGATAGTTTTCTTGGAGGTCGACTGAGAGGTTCGCTTTGGTTTGTTTGCGAATTTCGGCCAATGCGGCGGCTTCTTTTTTATTGTCGACAGCAATCCGAACGACGTCCGCGCCCGCATCGTACATCAGGTTGACCAGTTCAACGGTGGCGTCGATGTCGGTGGTTTTTGTGGCGGTCATCGATTGGACAGCGATACGGTTGCCAGCACCGATTTCGATCGAGCCAATTTTGACGGATCGGGTTGGGTTGCGTTCTATGTTAACTTGGTTATTTTCCATTAAAGGAACTCCAGGCTTCGTTGGGCGAGTGAGTCGTTCGAGCATTGAGGTGGGAGTATTGGGCAATTTTGCCCGAGTGATTTTCCCAATGAGTAAATCGCCTAATGTTCGTCAGTGAGGTTAAGACTACCAAAACAAAATTTCTGCACATCGGCTATTTGCACGTCATGGTTTAAAAAACCAAATTGGACTAACTTAGGCAATCAGAATCAGGCCTGATGTCACTTCTATTGGCGGCAAAGTACCGTTTTTATCGGCAGGTATCTGCGGAGCATATTGTTTTTGATCGAGAAAGATTTCGTTATCCCATAATGAATCTTTTGCGGTTTTTTTGAGGTTTTAAAAAAAGTTTAATACTAACTACCAATGTATCCGGACAACCCATCCCCTGATTTACGGCCTCAAATTGGAGCCGACTTGCTGATCCAGCCCAGCGAAGTACCTTTTCTGAATATCGTGCTGTATCAGCCAGAAATTCCGGGGAATACGGGAGCCGTTGGTCGAACCGCCGTGGCGCTGGGCGCCAAACTCTGGTTGGTGCGTCCGCTGGGGTTTCGAATCGACGAAAAAACGCTACGACGCGCCGGTCTGGACTATTGGCAGCATTTGAACTGGGAGGTCGCTGACCATTGGGACGATTTACTGGAACGGCTGCCGCAGACCCGAATGTGGTATTTTTCTCGCTTTGCCACGCAAGGATTCGCTAACGTCGAATACCAACCGGGCGATACGTTGGTTTTCGGTAGGGAAACTGCGGGATTGCCGGAAAGCCTGACGTCAGTGAATCAAGACCGGTTGTTAAGAGTTCCGACGACAGACAAGGTTCGCAGTTTAAATTTAGCGACCACGGTCGGGATCGCTGGTTTTGAAGTCTTGAGGCAAGTAAGCGAAGGCTGATGAAGTCGCGCAAATTACGAGACAAATTGATCTGCGTGTGCCGCGTGTCATTAGCCTTTTGATTAGGAAATTACCGAAGCGTTTTTGCTCAATTGCGCCAATAGACTGCGACTGTTTAAGGCTTGCTGAACCTGCTTATGCCAAACGGCGAAGAGATGGTTAATGGCAATAACCGCGACCTTTTATGGTCAAACGAGCGATTGGCTTTAACTCGTACTTCATTGGATCCTGCCGCAGTTCTGAAAAGTCTGTTCCTATTCTTAAAAAACCAACTAAAGGGATATCGCTGCCGGAAACGCATGAGCTAGGTGGACTAGCGATTCACTACTGCAGACCGATAGAACTTCCCAACAAAAAGTTGCTCGGTGGTTGCTGAATATCGGTGGTTGTATTGAAAATAAGAAACCTAGTATCTGTCGACAATGCCGTGCTATTGGGCAGCGCTTGTTGGATTACGCCTCAGGCTGACTTGTATCAAGCAAAACAGGAGTGCAGAAACCGTTAGCGTGATCGGGTTGAATGCGTGAATGGCGTGTTCCGGTGAAATTATGACCGAGGCGATCAACAATACTGTGAATCCAATTAAGGACAAATAAACCGGCCAAATATGCCGCCAAAATCCTACAACGCAAACGCCGATTAGCACTTCGGCGATCCCTGCCAACCAAAGCGTGAGTTCGGCGGTTCCAAGTAACGGACCTTTGTTAATCAGTTCCAGCTCGGTTGAGTGCTGGAAAATTAGTTTGGGAATCAAACCGTGGTAGAGCCAAATAAATGCGATTGCAGAGCGAGAAAGGTTATAGCTGTTGATGGCTTGTTCCTGTTGAAAAGGTTGGGCTCATGTTAAAACGTTGTAGTTGTTTTCAGTACTGCAAAAAAAGAAGTGAGTCGTTGAATTGCCGCCTAAAAGCGGATTTGCGGCTGAAGCCGATACTATGAGCTTTCATAGAACGGAAACATTGACCAGTGTTCGGGTAATGGAGCTGCTTGCTGAATCGGGACATGGTCGATCGGATGCTCAAACGCGAACGACTTGGCGTGCAACGCAATCCAGCGGCAACGTAGGTCATCGGTTTGCGGACCGAATTCGGTTTCCGACCCATAAAGCGTATCACCGATAATGGGGTGGTTCCGCGAACTGGATTGCAAACGGATTTGATGGGTCCGCCCGGTGTGAAGCTGGATCTCCAACAAAGTCATTGGTTGGCCATCAACTTCGAAACGCTCTTTGACCACATAATCTAAAACCGCATGCTTCGCTTTTTCGTGTGACTCGGGAACAATTTCGGACATCGCTTGGTCGGGGATTTTTCGCATCCAGTCTTCCCATCGCCCGCTGTCGGTTTCAACATTACCGGCGACAACGGCCCAGTAGACTTTGGTAACCGTGCGATCACGGATCTGTTGGCTGATCCTATTGGCCGCGCGGACATTTTTAACGACCACCATCACGCCCGACACCGGTCGGTCTAAACGATGAGGCACTCCCAGATAAACCTTGCCCGGTTTTTCGTCGCGTACTTTAAGGAAGCTCTTGACGCGGAGTTCAAGGCTATCAATTCCAGGCGGGCCTTGAGTCAACAAACCGCCGGGTTTGTTGACCAGGATCACAGCACCTCGTTCAAGCAAAATATTCGGTGGCGGTAAGACGTCGGTCATGATCGATTAGCTCGGCAAAAGAAGTGCGTCGCACAAAAAATTAACGTATTTATAGGATGCCTTGATGTTCTTCGTGAGATTCGTGACCAGCTTTGGGTCCAGCAAATCAGCTTCGGTTAATGGCTTAGCGATCATGTGATCTTTAAGTTTCAGGTCATCGATCAACGGATGTTCGGCATCGTAACCGCGAGGTGGTCGTTTCAGGCTGGCGCCTTGAAAGCTAGAACCGCCACGTTGAAACTCAGTTCTTATCGTTTTGGATCGAAGTAGCTTCTTCCAACGCTCTGGATCGGCATCGATCAATTCACGAATTTTATTCAACTCTGGATTCGGCGGACTCCAAATCCCTGCAGCGAAAAATATTTCGTCGGGCGATACGTGAAAGTAAAAGCCAGGGCAATGAGCATCCTTGCCTTGGATATGGCGAAAGTGAATCCCAAGATTGATTTTGTACGGCTGTTTGTTTTTGGAAAACCGAACATCGCGATAGATTCGCATAATCGATCCACCTGAACGTTTAGCAATTGCCTGAAAACAAGGCGAGATCTTTTCCAGCGGCTTGACCATATCCTCGACTAAGGCCATCGCTGGAAATAGAACCGATTCCTCGTATCGCGATTTTTGAGAATTAAACCATTCCCGGTTGTTGTTCTTGTTTAGTTGCCGAAGAAACTTGAGCGTGTCTTTTGTGAATCCTTGAAACATGCTTGTGGCTACTGAAAATAGAATCAATAAGGAGATTGTGGCGAACGTGAAATCGCATCGCAAGGAAATCTGAATCAATCGACTACGATCGCCGTGGCAGTTTCTCTATTTTTTCACGGAGCTTAGCAATCGGAATCGGCGGAACTTCCAAAGCGCTTTGCTGATGCCAGAAGTCACGCAGCCGGCGTGGCAACAAAAATTGTTGGACCTCGTTCTCGAGTTTCGCTAACCACTCTGGCAGATCTACGCCGACGCCGCTGGTCGAACGCAAGAACGCTTGAGACTCAATCTGCAATAGGTCGAAGGCCTTTTGCGACTGACGAGATCGAGGACGAGACATTGCGGGTTCGACGAGCGCACGAAGTCGGTCGATTTGTAATTGGTGGGCGAATTTTCCTTCGAGCCGACGGCCTACTGAATTCATTTGAATTGAGTATTTTTGACGTAACTTTCCTAGCATGTTGAGATATTTATCGGCTTCGCCACCCACCCGGTCGTTTAAAGATCGTCGCCACATTCGCGCTACGCCGTTTGCTTGTCGACGTACAAGAATTCGATGCGCCCAAACAACAGGTTTGAGATGCCAGCAAATCCGATCGTAACGCGAGCGTAGTCGCAAGAAATCGAGGAATGAATGCAACGATTCGCCGTGATCGGATTGAGTTGTCGTCGTATTGTAGTCCACGTATTCGTTAAAGTTCTCTCGAACGCTTTCTAAAACTAACGTCAAATATCGAACAGCGGTTTCTCGTTTCAGTTCGGTTCCTAGTTCATCAAACAAACGTAAGTCGGGACGATTAGGAGAATCTAGAATTTGTTGCAGCCATGTATCGACGCCTTGGTGCAAAATAGCTCGAACGTTGCCTAAGTGGAAAAAAGACTGAGTAAACAAACCCTCTCCGTAAGTCTTGATAAAGTCGACCAGTCCTTCCCACTGCGCTGGCTTGCGAACTTTTTCGAGCACGCTCAGTCGCAACGTTTTGCTGTGATCCAGCCACATCGGCAGCATCGATTCGGTCAACATTTCGATGCAGTCAAATAAGACTGTACGAGATTCGGCTTTGATTTCTTTTGAATTTGCATCGGGTTCAATAAAGCGTTGTTTTTTTAGTTCCGCAGTCGACACCGTTAACGCTTCGACCATCGAGGTGTAAGCTACTTCAAAAATCTCATCAAACTCGGTGACTGCACCACCGCCAACTGGATTGTTTCGTTCCATTTCCAAGGTTGTCTGCGTCAACCGAAACGATTCCTCGCACAACCCTAACAAGGGTAACTGTCCTAGTAAATCAAGTACGCTCGACTGCAGCACGCGTGCTTTAACAATCCTTGCTGGATTTCCGCCATTTGAAAGCGGAACGTACAACGGCGTACGCGTATGAAGGTAGCTGACTAATTCATCGAAATGTTGGGTTACTAATTTGGCATCTCGCAAAATTAATGCAGCAAACACTTTGACGATCGGCATTGCTTCAATGATCGGTTCGTCTGTTTGAGGGTTGGCGTCGGTTTGAGGTTCGACGTCCAGTCGTTGATCTCCCAGTACGTGATCGATTGCTAGTCCAACCGATGCGAGCATTCGGATTGCGTTTTCGGTTTCGATACACGTGTTGATGGTATCCTCCATCAACATGTCTCGGTTGAGACGTTGTTGGTCGTACAGCACCATCGATTCTCGATCGGAGCCGTTGACCGGAATCTTGTACGCATTGATCGAGGCCAGCAAGGTTAGCAGTTGTTGTCGATTATGTGTCGCTTGTTTCACCCAGTCGTTCACGAATCGTCGGCGTTCTTTAAGCCAGCCGCTGAGCCGATCGTTCAGCTCAGACTCGTCAATAGTGGCCAGCGGAATTCTCGCTGCGACACACCAGAAAGACGCTAACGTGCCCAAAAATTCGAGCCGACCTTGTATCCGTTCAACTTCTACTTCGAGCGAATCGTCACCCAGCGAAAATCCGCCATCATGGATCTCGCCATCAACGCCATCATCGGTTGAGTCATTGTAGGTTACGTTATCGTAAGCAGCGCGGAATAGTTCGTCCGGTTCATCTTCCGGTGCGTCTTCAAAAATTTCGTCAAGTTCGGCGTATAAATCGGCAGCGGACGAAGGTTGGTCGTTGCCTTTCTTGAAGCGTTCAGGCGCTAATGAGAACGACGGCACCGACCAATAGTCACCCGCATTGACTTCAAGGAAATCGTAAAACTTACGGATTCGTTTCCAAACTTTTTCTCGCTCTTCAACGTCGGCCGAAGTGAGCATCATCTTTTGTTCAGCGATCCAACGAAACATCAAGTTATGAAACGAACTGTCGCCTAATTCCAACGGTACTAAATCTGATTGGCTGATCCAATGCACCAGTAACGCGGAACAAGTTTGATAATCTTGTTTTTGGATCAGTGCGTCGATCACCAACGTGTAGGCTTTGGGGGAATCTAGGATTTCTGCGTGGGGCGCCCAAAATTCCATGTCGCCCGCTGCTGCGCCGCCTTTATGCCAGAGGCTGAGGGCTTTACTGACAGTCGATGCAGCCTCGTACAGGTCTTCTGGATCGACTGCGCCGACAGATGAGACTTCGTGAGCCGCGTACTTTCGCCACCAGTCCACAATTAGACGCATTTCTTTATTGGCGTCCTCGCGAATTTGATCGTTGTCTGTGGCGGCAGCCTCGCTGGTGATTCGCGACAGTAAGGCAAAAATCCGGTCCATGATGTCCAGCAAATCGAACACTCGGTGATCGCGAACCGTGTTTTCCATCGCAGGAAACAGACTGTAGTTGGCATCAAAGCCAATAATGTTCCATGGATCTACGATTGCGCCGCAGCCGATACCCGTTTTCAGGCGGGCGAAAATTTTGTGTACTAGACTAAAGGCCTGTTCCAGATTGTTGACTTCGATTGCATCATTTGCCGTTACCAGCAAACAATCGATCTGGCAGTGAATTCGAGCAGATGTAACCGGCACGATTTTTGACTGCTTGGTCGCAGCGTCGGGGTAGCCCATCCTCGCAAAAATCGTCGCCAACCGGCAATTGACTAATTGCATCGCTCGATGGTGAGCCAGCCGTGCGTTTAAATCTTGGCGGACAGCACCGAAGGGTTGATGGCGTTGTTTTGATTCTTTCAACAATCGTGTTCGGTGTGGCCCTTTTAAAGACGCTAATAAGTTTTGGTAAAACTGGTCGCGATAGCCTGCAATGACGGGGATTAACGTTCCCAGCGTGGTATTTGAATCGTAAGTGTCCGGCGAGCTTCCGGCGATTCCCGACCCCATCAACATCGTGCAAGCCAATGCAGACGCGGCTTCGATTAAAGCTTGATCGCGTGGAATTGGCGGAGATTGACTACTGCATGCTTCGACGCGGTCCAGCAGCGCCTCAAGCGTTACGGCATGGAAAATGAATCGCTCGAAGTACCCCTCTAAGTTGACGGTATCGCTGTCCCATTGCCCAAAATGATGGTTGGGACGTTGATTAATAGGGTGGTCAAAATCAAAGGCGCGTGGATCAACGGATAGCTCTAGCACACGATCAAGTGAAAATTGAGCGGCTCGTAGAATGTGTTGGTCAGTGTTTTCAAGTAAACGAATTGTCTCGGTCAACAAGGCATGGTAGCGACCAAAAGCGACGCCAACACCTTGGATATATAGTGGCACAGGCCGGAAACGTTCATTCGCGTAAGCTTCATGCTTTTGTGATTCCAACGTTGCTACTGGTCGATGGCCTGTAAAATCATTCAATTGACGCAATACAGATCGCGAAAACAAAACTCGATCAGTCGTTGTAAAAGACTCTTCTGAATCGAGTTCTTGTAATTTAATCTCACGCAGCACCAGCTCGAACGCTCGACCTACAAAAAACGAATTCAGTAGGATCTCGTTTGTTTGATGGAAAAACAAATCGCGATGAAACTTGACGTATTTCGGTAAGAGCACGTCGAAAGTAACTTCGATTGCAAATCGAGACTGCGACGACTTTCGAAAAGCCGAATTGCTTTCGCTGAGGTCGTTTAATCGTTTGGTCAGCTGATCGCGAAATGTTAACGCCGTGCACCCAGCCAGCGGGTGCGCATCGGAGGCCAAAGCGATTGGGCTTGGTTTATAATCTGTGGCATCTACCGATGCGTTTGTTTCATCGGTCGACGAAGATTCGTTCGGTTGAATTAGTGGCTGCGATTGTTGATCAAAGGCGGCCGATTGGCTCGCAGTCGCTTGTCCGCTGTTCGCATCGGTCTCCGGTTCGGCACCGAGCAGCCTGAAAGCGTCGTTCAGGTTTTTGAAAAAATTAACATCGAACGATCCGTTACCGTAATTTAGGTAACCGAGAATTGGATCGATGGCAGCAAACAAGTCGGTTGGTGGTTCAGGTTGTGGGACAGCCTGCGAATTCATACTCGGATCCAAGTTGGCAATTTCTTATCAGCCAAGGAAGTTCGCACGAAAAGCAGCTCCAAGAGAACGCTCTTCTGTTCGAAAAGGAAAGTTTGGCACACTAACGACACTTAGAACAATTTATACATGGCCACAAAGCAGTAGTTTTACCAGCCTCATATCCTAAAAATCGAGGACAACTTGGTCTAGTCTCGATTGCGTCGCAGCTGTGTTTTGCCAGTTAGTTTTCGAATTATCAACGGTTCAAATTTTCGCTGTAGTGGGCCGGCTCACCGTTTTTTCGTGCTAATCAGTCCTTACATCCTGCGTACGATCGGTAAAACAGGCGTTTTTCCCTAGATCAATCTTGGAATTGAACGATACTGTCGATAGAGCTAAACGTCTGCGTATTTTATAATGTCACCGTTTGATCATGACGATCAGCTAGTTTGATCCGGAGTTGAAGAAAAATGTCTGCTGGTAAACTTTATCGCAACGCCATTAACGTCCAACCTTTTGGAAACGCAATGAGCTTCTTAAGGCTAGCGATGACGGTCTTCGCAATGTTATTAATTGTCGCAGGTAACGCTTCGAGTTTTGCCCAGCAACTCGATCGAGTTGGACTGAAACAACAATGGTTTACTCACAGCGGAATCACAGCTGGCGGTAAACTTACTGATTGGTATTTGGATATCGACCCAAACCAAGCAACGACCTATTTTGAGATTGTCGGAGGTGAGTACTCCGAAACGCTTTCCGAAAATGATTTGGGGCCTAATGGTGTCCCAATGGGCATTGAGCTCGGCCTTGAACTGGCAAACATAAAAGCTGAGGTCGTAGCCGCTCGTCTCAAGTCTGACACGGGCAATGACGTTGCGGTATCGGTCAATCAATACTCCTTGCCAAAATCGACGCTGTATATTCAAACCGACTCCGGTATCGTTCGCTCGATCAATGCGGAAACAGGAAAGGTTCGTTGGAGTACAAGCGTTGGAAAGTCGACGAGCGAGAGTTTAGGCGTGGCTGGTAGCGGCAAGTACGTTGCAGTTTTAAAAGGCGCGTCAGTTTTCTGCTTAAGCTCCGAAACTGGAGCAATCCTCTGGGGCCGCCGGTGTACAAACGCCGCTTCAGCCCCGCCTCAAGTTGATGGAGACAAGATTTATGTTCCGTTAATCAACGGAAGAATTGAGCGATTCGACGTAAACGAGGAAGGGTTCAATTCGTTTTCGCTAATTGCGGGCGGATCAGGAGCGGTGACGACTCGTGTAGCACTTTCCCCTGCTTCAATATGTTGGTCAAATCATAGTGGGACTGTCAGCTTCGCAGCGTTAAATTCGAATGGAGGCAAGCCTGGATTCGAGTTGAAAGCACAAGGTGCGGTTTTTGGGGTGCCTCAATACAAAAACGGGATATATTTCGTCACATCGATTGATAGTTATATCTATGCGTTGTCGGAATTCAGAGGTTCATTGCTCTGGGAGAATTCTACTGGTTTTGAAATTACACAAGCACCGATTGTGCTGGGCAACCACGTTTACGTGATCAACGACTTGAATCAGATGTTTCGCTTCGATGCGAAAACGGGACTCATATCAGCCGATTGGGAAAAACCACGCCCGGGCATTGGCACTTTTATCGGGGCGAGTCGGACGAAAATTTACACGGTTGATAAACTTGGCCGGGTGATGGCGTTAGATCAAAAATCCGGCGCTGTCACGGGTTCAGCATCCGTAGGGCAAGTCGCCTTAGTACTGCCCAATACTAAAAACGATCGGATCTACCTGCTGAACAATACGGGCACCATTCGCTGTTTTAGAGAAACTAACTCTGTTAAACCATTTTTCCACTCTGATGAGTTCGTTGCGATAGAAGCTGATAAACCTAAAACGATGGAGCCCGGTGAATCAAACGAAGGACGACCGGATCTCGATGACAACCCGTTTGCTGACGCCAGTGACGGGTCTGATGAGAATGACCCGTTCGCCGACGCAGATAGCGGTAACATTGGCAATGGGGATCCATTTGATGTCGATAATGATGACAGCCTCGACAACGAAGACCCGTTTAGTGGTGGCGATAACGAACCACCCAAGGATAATGAAGACCCGTTCAGTGGTGGTGATGAACCATCTACGGATAGTGAAGACCCGTTCAGTGGCGGCGATGACGAACCATCCAAGGACAATGACGATCCGTTTGACGGTAGTGATGATCCGTTTGAAAGTGATGATCCGTTCGCAGAGA
>CAZHCH010000017.1:52863-54004 GCA_964530985.1 uncultured Pirellulaceae bacterium
GATCCGTTTGACGGTAGTGATGATCCGTTTGAAAGTGATGATCCGTTCGCAGAGAGTCCACTCTAAGACTGTTTTGTCGCTCGTGACGTAGGTTCTTGTTCGACGTCAAAAGTTGGTGTTGGCCACAAGTGAGCATATAACCGTATTTAACTCATTTCGGTTATGTAAATTGGCTTCAAACTTTCTGCGGATAAAGTCATCGACTTTGAGCTACCGGTTGACGGCTACTGCAACGTAGCCACAATGGCATGACAAATTTTGTCAATCGTTCTCCCATGCCAGATAAATCTATGAGTAAACAAGCTGAAGTAGCAGCCGCAGTCGCAGATCTTGATTTCACTAACAAAAAGTACCAAGTTCATCTTGATACGTCCGCTGGTGAAATTCAATTGGACCTATTTCCTGAAGTAGCTCCCGAACACTGTAAAAACATGATTGGCCTAGCCAAAATCGGTTTTTACGATGGGTTGATATTCCATCGCGTTATTTCTGGTTTTATGATTCAAGGCGGTTGCCCGAGCGGAACCGGCACAGGTGGCCCGGGCTACCAAATCAACGCGGAGTTTAATCCAACCTCACATGTCGAAGGTGTTCTGTCGATGGCTCGCTCAGCAGACCCCAATTCTGCAGGTTCGCAATTTTTCATTTGTCTAGCTGATACGCCGCACTTGGATGGCCAATACACGGCGTTTGGCAAAGCGACAGATGCTAGTTTAGATGTTGTTCGCGGAATTGGCGCGACAGAGACCAAGCCTGGTGATCGTCCTGTCGAAGACGTGACGATCGTATCAGCAAAAGTCGTCGAAGTTTAGGGGCCTTGCTAACTGGCCTGTTGGTCACGTCAAGCACACATACAGTAAATCTTAAGGGGCGGGCATTCGGTTGCTCGCCCCTTTCTTTCTGCAATCGACACATGAATTTTATTGAAGCACGCAGATCG
The DNA here is from genome assembly GCA_964530985.1 of uncultured Pirellulaceae bacterium. Taxonomy (GTDB): domain Bacteria; phylum Planctomycetota; class Planctomycetia; order Pirellulales; family Pirellulaceae; genus Mariniblastus. Next base: position 53,804 of record CAZHCH010000017.1, read on the forward strand.
AAATTTACGTGAAATTTTGTTAAGCTATGTGGCGATAGAGGGTCACTGGATAGACTCAAATACACTTAAAACTGGCGATCGCCGCCTGAATCACCGGTCCGCGATCCATACAATAACGCTAACAGTACTGTTAATTAAAAGGTGACTTTGATGGCCGATGAAGCTTCAGGACAAATTGAACAAGTCATGCAAGAAGACCGG
>CAZHCH010000018.1:0-50204 GCA_964530985.1 uncultured Pirellulaceae bacterium
CGTCCACGATTGCCAATTCGGCATCAGCGAATTTTCATTAATTATTCAGCCACAAGTCTGGTTTCTCTTTCGTAGCCCAGTCTTTGCACTTCCATGCATTATTGAACGTGGAGATTCTTAAGCAGGACGTGATCACCACATGACCCAACCCACCAAAGAATAGTGAAACCGACAACGAATAATAGCCAAGTGAACGCAAATGCAAGCATGAACTGTATCGAACGATGAACCCCGTACGAAAGAACGGAAGTTTGCGGATCACTTGGGTCGTAGCGCACATCCACCGCGCTGGCTGCTTTGAGTTTGTCAAAAATCTCTTGATGTGCTTCACGGCCACTGCTGGCACTGTAGCCAAAAGCAAGCAGATCATTCGTCAATTCACGACCGCCGACGCCGTATTGGTAGCTCACCTTTACTTGATGCGTGTCCCCGTCACTGTCAAAGTCCGTTTCAAGGTCACACGAGATGATCGTGCCAACCGTTGACGGCCATGCAGCCGCTTCGGTTGAGCGTTTCATGGACAGCAGTGAATACCCCAGCAAGCCAAAGCCCACGGCATAAAAGATACTAATAAAAGCGATAAAGAACCACATTTCAGCACGCATAAATTTCCAGTCGCATATAACGATCACCGCGTCGGAACGGTTGACCTAAACTTTTAAAACCAAACTCAAATCCGACTAATCGTACGCCAGTTAAATAACTATTCGATCAATGTGGCGCGATATTGCAATAAACTTGAACAAGATATTTTAATGGCTGGTCAACGAGAGGTTACTTGCTTGCCCGGTGAGGTGGTGAGTTTGTATTAGACGCCGGCAGCGAGTTTGCTTTAAAAACGAGATCTCCTACGGTGAAGATCGAGATGGTAATGGCGAGATTGATAGGAAAGGCGCAAAAGGACTAAAATAGCCAACCAGAAACGTGGCATAGCCTGTTTAGACCTTGATTAACTCGCGAACACTCACAATTCCAATATCAAACGATTGACTTCAGCGTTTCTGCCGCCATTTTGATCGTGTGTTCGATATCATCGTCCGAGTGAGAATTTGAGATAAATAACGCTTCGAATTGACTACAAGGCATGTAAATGCCGCGTTCAATCAATCCCCAAAAGTACTTCGAAAACATCTCGGTGTCGCACTTTGACGCCGACTCCCAACAAGTCACTGGCCCCGGGTTAAAGAACAACGTCAGCATGCTACCAACTCGATTCACGCAGTGTTCAACCCCCGCTTCTGTCGCTGCTGCACTCAAACCAGCCGCTAAGCGGTCGGCTAGTTGTTCCAGTCGCTCATAAGGCGGTGTTTCTTTGAGCGAACGGAGCATTGCAATCCCAGCGGCAGTGGCAATAGGATTGCCACTAAGTGTTCCGGCTTGAAATACTTTACCTGCCGGCAGCACGTGTTGCATGATCTCACGCTTGCCACCAAAAACGCCCATCGGTAAACCACCGCCGACGATCTTACCCAACGTCGTCAAATCAGGGGACACACCAAACAACGATTGTGCTCCACCGTGGGCAACGCGAAACCCACACATCACTTCATCAAAAATCAACACCGCTCCATTATCCTGCGTTAACGAACGCAATGCTGACAAAAATTCTTTCGTTGGCGTTACGCAACCCATATTCCCGCAGACCGGCTCCAAGATCACCGCTGCAATACGATCGCCATGTGTCTTAAAAGCGTCGGACAACATTTGAGCGTCGTTGTAATTCAGCACCATCGTGTCTTGACTGGTTCCTGCGGTCACTCCAGGGGAATTGGGAACAGCCAAAGTGGCCGCCGCACTACCCGCTGAAACCAATAGACTGTCTACATGGCCGTGATAATTGCCGGCAAACTTAATCACGACATCGCGACCGGTATATCCTCTAGCAAGACGAATGGCACTCATCGTCGCTTCAGTTCCAGAATTAACCAACCGCACCATTTCAACCGACGGCACCGCTTCAATGACCAACTCCGCCAATTCGTTTTCCGCGACCGTCGGGGCCCCAAAACTTGTCCCTCGATCAACAGCCGAGTGAACGGCTTCACTAATTCGTGGCCACTGGTGTCCAAAGATCATTGGCCCCCAAGAACCGATGTAATCGATGTACCGATTCCCATCAATGTCAAACAAGTAGGCGCCTTCACCACGTTCAAACACGAGCGGTTCACCACCAACGGCGCCGAAAGCTCGAGCGGCGCTGTTCACGCCTCCGGGCATCAGAGTCTTGGCCCGGGCATATTCTCTTTGGCTATTTTGATGGTCGAGTTTCGGTTTACTCACGGTGATTCACTAATGATAAAAGGTAAAACAAAAAATCAATAAAGATCTTGACGCCTGCTAGGGAAGCAAGTCTTTCCAACGCTCGGCAATCGTTTCCGCCGCTTGTTCGATGGGAACCGCTTTCCAAAATCCCATTCGATCAACGGTCGCTAATCCAAGACGAGCCAATTTGCCGAGCGCGTCATGGACTTCAAAGTCCACATCGGCTGCCCGATGTTCGTATTCTCCGTTGGCAGTCCCATCGTCGAGGGCGCGATAGACGGAAGATTTTATGAAGGCTTCGACGGCTTCGTCAAGCTGTCGAAAACGCGCACCGGACGCTTGGAACTCTGGATGTTTCCAAAGCACCGTGTAGGCCAGGATCACTTCACTAACCTCTTGCTCCTCCGCTTCATTCAAAATCCGGTACAACACGCCCAGATTATTGTCCAAGTTTTTCAAATACAAATTTTTAGTGAGTCCCGACTGGTAATTGTTTTTCGTTCGGAAGTAGCTCATGATTGACTTGACAAAGTAGCCAATCGAACCACCAATCAAAACCGTCCAACCAAAAATCGAATTCCAGCTAAACGCCAATGTTAGCAACAGGGCGCTTCGAGAAATTTTCCAGATCGTGATCGCCATACCCGACAACGTAGGAAACAAAATTTTCGCTCGATCCATTTTGGTTAAGCGAATTTTGGAACCCGGCAATAAGATTTCCACATCCGATTCTGGAATGTCCTTGAACGTTTTAAGATAGACGAAACGTGGGTCGAGTTTGATTCGCGATTTTTTCTTTTTGTCGTCAAGGTTTTCCTTCACTCGAAAAACCATGATCAATCGAGTAAACTCCGGCAGCTCAATCGTTTCTCGCAAAAACCCTTTTTGCCAGCGTCGGCGATGAATGTCTACTTTGCGATATCCTCTGGCAAAGATCTCCAGCCGATCGAACAGCTCAAAGTCCACGTCCAACTTAACTCCCCATTGCCAGCCAACACTGATGGCACGTTCAATTTCTTTACGGGTCAAGCGTTTGTAATGCGCTGAAAAAAGCAAACCGGAAACTTGATCGATTAACTGATCACCTACGTCATCAAACTTTGTTTTGTCGAATGATTCGAGAGTCATTAACTGACTGTCTGGATCCAACAACTCGTAGGCTTCTTCCAATCGCAACAAAGTTGATTGATGTTCGACGTGAAAAACGGCCGCAACACGATTGCACAGCTCATGAAACGACTCAAGGACTGCACTTCGCAACCCATACTGTTCAATCAAAGCCGTTCTAATGTCCGCCTGTCGGAGAGGAATGAAGGTTGGACGCACAGGCAGTTGCTGGGCAATCGGATCGTCTTCAATCCGACCGGTGAGTTTTTCAGAATGTTTGTTTTTTTTATCCAAGAAAGATATCTGGGGTTCGGGACGTTGTCGTATCGGCAAACAGTCAATCAGACCACCGAAATTACGTCGGCGAAAATAGAGTTAGAGCCGCATCAATTACATCGTCTTCCAAAAGCAGGATCACGGTGTCGTTGGCCGCAAAGCGATCTTGCGGACCTGGCATTCGAACTTCGTCGTGCTTGGCGACCGCCACGATCAGACAGCGTTCAGGCAATCCAAGTTCGGCGATACTAGATTTAGTAGCTGGACTGTCGTCTGCGACTTCGACTTCCATCACCGAAATCAATCCGCCAGGCAGTTTAGTTTGAGAAACAACGATCCCTTCTGTCATATAAGAAAGGATCTGTTTCGCCATCACATCAAAATCGCTTACAGCTGTATCGATCCCTAGTCGCTCCACCACTCGTGAGTAATCTGGTCGTTTGATGGTCGCAACGGTTTCTTTGGTGCCTTGTTCATTGGCTCGAACGCACATCACCATATTATCTTCGTCATCACTCGTGGCAGCTACGAAAACATCTGCATTGCCAACCCGTAACTCTTCAAAGGTGACCAAAGCGGTCGCGGCCGAGTTTATGACCGACGCGTTCTCTAACTGTGCCGCCAAAATCTGGCAGCGGTCGGCATCAGGTTCGATCACCATGACTTTGAAGCGTTCTCGTTCAAGTATTTTCGCCAAGTGCAATCCAGTTTCACCGCCGCCGGCAATCACGATTCGCCTTGTTTTTTCAACCGTACTTTTAAACAGAGTTCGAACAACCTTTAATGCTTCAGGTCGATAAAACACGGTAACCTTATCGCCAATTTCGAATTGATCTTCAGCCGACGCAATCCACATCCGTTGATTTCGCTGGATTGTGCCTACGCGAACGTTCGAAGGAAACTCTAAATCACGAATTTGGTTGCGAGTAATTTTACTCTCCTGCCCAATCGTAAGTTCTTGGACTTGCAGGTCACCACGAGTGAATTGTTCGATCACCATCGAACCGGGTGTGCGAATACTACGAGCAAGTTCGAGTGCACAGAGGTGCTCAAGCGACAGCATGCGGTCGATGCCAAAATGCCTTTGGTAGTCAAAGGTACCTAAGTCATGAAACACCGGTGAGTGTATTCTCGCGATGGCTCGCCGAGCCCCCATCGCTTTAGCCATACTGGCGGCGACGATATTGGTTTCGTCGGATCCCGTGACTGCCAAACACACGTCGGCGTTGGTGATGCCAGCTTGAAACATGATACTCGACTGACTGGCTGATCCTACCATCGCACGAACATCGAGTTCTTCATTGACGCGGCGGACAACCTCTGGATCACGATCGACGATAGTTACGACATGTTCGTGTTGGCAGAGCATTTCTGCAATGATTTTTCCGACGTTACCTGCACCCAAAATTACAATGTTCATGTATTAGACAATTCGGTGAGTTACTGACAATATTTGATTTTTTATGGCGCTAATCAGGTTTTTGGCTGTCGGTTACTTTTGGATTACCACCGTCGCAATCTGGCCAGTCGCAGAGTAACTTGATTTCAACACGCTGTTGACTTTTGTCAACGCTGGCGAGTCATTATTGAGCACGTTAACTGGGCAATCCGCCGCAACGTTTGGACAATTCAAAGTTGGTGGAACCTGTTGGTTTTTGATTGACAAAATCGAGGCGATTAGTTCAACCACCGAAGTACCTGGGCCTAGATTTCCAAAAGCACCCTTATAAGCCACAACTGGCGTGTCTCCCACCGCCTTATCGATCGCGACTGCTTCTTGAGCATCACCGGCAATCGAACCCATTGCATTTGCGTTTACAAGGTCGACCTGCTGGCTCGTTAAACTGGCGCGGTCCATGGCAGTACATAAATGGTATTCTAAATCTGCCGAAAAACCTGACGAATCCAGACGGTGATAACCGCGCGACCAACCGCCGACCTTTGCTAAGATATTTGCGCCGCGTTTTTCTGCAAACTCTTTCGATTCTAAAACGATCGCTCCGGCGCCCTCCCCCACCACCATTCCGTCTCGATCGGCAGCAAAGGGGCGTGAGGCCTGTTCTGGGTGGTCGATATTTTGGCTCAGCAAATCGACGCCGCGGTAGAGCGTCGACGCCAATGCCATTTGAGAACCAGTCCCACCGACAGTGACCACATCAGCAACACCACGTTGAATTAGACCGGCACCTTCAATCAGTGCCAACAACCCGGAGGCTTCACCTTGACAAATTGAATTACTAGGACCACGCGCGTCCATCGCGATCGAAATATGCGAGGCGGCCATGTTAGGTAAGTACTTCAACATCCACAGTGGTTGGATTTCCCTTAACGCAAATTCGCCCCAACGCTCATGTTGGTACTCGCTGTCGATAGTACATTTTTGAAATACGTCTGCAACTTCGGCTGGGTCGGCGAAGAACGTTTCCGTACCAAACACCGTTGCAACTCGTTCTGGTGTTAAGTCCCCTTCGGCATAGCCAGCTTGTCCAACTGCCATCGCCGCAGCGCCGCAGCCATACTGGATCGGACCACACATGATCTTCATTGCCTTACGTGGCTTAACGTATTCTTTACCAACGAAATCAGACACAGAAGCAGCGATACGATGCGGCAACTGTACATCTTCAAAACCTGTGCGTAGCGACACCCCACTGCGCCCGTCAACCAACGAACCCCAAAAAGCGTCCGCGCCGACTCCAACAGGAGAAACTACGCCGACACCTGTGATAACAACTTCGGGATACAGGTTCATTAACAGTCAGGCGGGAGAAAAATTACTTCAATGTTAAGCAACAATAATAGTGCAACTATATTTTGAGGCGTTTTGTCAAGCTGAGTAACGTGAATTGGCAAGACAAGGAAATACAAAAAACAGCTTTCCGGTGCAGCTGCATTATGACAAGTCACAGTCATAAACTCGATAGGTCTTTTCAAGAATCGCGCCGCCACGTTCAAGGGTGCCTCGTGACAATTTGTTAGATTCAAGTACCCAGCTAAATTCAGCAGTCTGGATTCCCCAAGCTTTAACACTCGGCACAAGTCGCTCCAATAGCACCAATCCCAGCCCCCACCGTTGGTACTCAGGCACCACATTGGTACTGACGAGGCGAATGTCCCGAATCTTTCTTTTGCTCATCAAAAGCTTTAAAAAGCCAAACGGAAACAACTTTCCATTAATTTTTTTGATGATTGGATTGTAATCAAGCAACCCAAAAACACATGCAACCGGTTTCCCATCGATTTCTGCGATGGTTGTCAACTCAGGAGCTAACAACATTTTCAAGCCCTTGGCGGTTTCTTTCATCTCCGCCTCCGTCATTGGCGTAAAACCCCATTGTCCGGGAAGAGCCGCATTGTAGATCCGTAAGAACTTTTCCACGTCAGCAGTAAAGTTCTTTTTGTCAATCGGACGAGTGGTAACATTGAAACGGCGTTTGGCTTCGTCGACCACAAACTGAAGCTTGGGATCCAACGAATCCAGCATATCGACGTTGCCAGTAAACGCGAACATATCTTGTGATTTTTCAAAGCCATTTTCGACAATTAGCTTTTCGTAATACGGCTTGTTGTAAGTCATCATGAACTTGGGCTTACTGTCGAAGCCATCCACAAGCAAACCCCAAGTATGATTTTGAGAGGGATTTGCCGGACCACGCAATTGCAAAATGCCCTTACTCTTAAACCAAGCTTTGGCCTGATCGAACAAAGCAGCTGCAACCGACGAATCGTCAACTGACTCAAAGAACCCAAACATCCCTCGTTGTTCTTTGTGAAATTCGTTATGAGTTGCGTCAATAATCGCCGCGATACGGCCGACGACTTTGCCCGATCGTAAGGCTAAAAAGCACTGAATTTCTGATTTCTCATAGAACGGATGTGGCTTGAAGTTTAGTAGTTCCTTTTCAGTGATTTGCAGAGTAGGCACCCAATGCGGATCACCCACGTAGTGGTCAAACGGAAATCGCAGAAAAACCTTTTGATCACCGCGTGTTATTACGGGCCGTACTTCAATTTTGGTATTACCTGTCGTCATCGATTCATTCTATAAGTGGTATTTTGCGTCCGTGACTTTCACTTCACGAACGGATACTTCTTTCGCAAAGCGAAAAGCGACTATGGCAGTTTGAGGACAAAGTCTAATAGTTCAGTTTTTGTAAATCGTGAAGTGAATCGTTCGTAGTACTGCCTTCAATCGGAATTTCCGGCTAAAGCCAGTGATAAAGACGATTCTAACTCAACCTTGATTACCCACTAGTAATATTGATTTTTGCATTCAAAAAACTGATTGAACAAAAACTTCAGTAGGCTCAAATCTCAAATTGGTATAACTTAAGCCCTCGTCGGATGATTCGACAGTATGCGTCGGTCACAATCCGGGAACTGCTCCACGTTTATTCGTCAAATCTCACCTAGTTTCTATAAAATCCATGCGAGTACTTGTGACCGGGGCAACTGGATTTCTGGGCAACAACTTGTGCAGAACGCTCATCCAGCAAGGCCACCAACCCGTGGCGGCAGTCCGATCAGTGTCTGATTTAAGAGCACTTGATGGTCTGGCGGTCGAAATCCTGACGCTCGATTTCGAATCTACCAGTGACCTCAACCTTGCCCTAGATGCTATCGACGCGGTCGTACATACCGCAGCAATGGTTCACTTGGGCTGGACCAAACTAGACGCCAGCCGCAAAGTTAATGTCGACATCACGGTCCGCATTGCACAGATCGCGCGACGAAAAAACATTCGCATGATTTTTGTCAGCAGCGTGAATGCGCTCGGGATGGCAACGCCAGAAAACATCGGCAACGAAGACCAACTCGATCCGCCACAACCAGCCAACAATTATGTGGTATCCAAACGCGAAGCCGAAACCGAATTCCTGTTAGAAGTTGCCAATGGACTCGACGGAGTAATCGTTAACCCAGGTTTCCTGATCGGCCCAAACGACTGGAAACCATCGTCGGGCGAAATGATGATATTGATCTACAATAACTTTATCTTTTTTGTGCCCGGTGGAGGTTGTTCGGTGGTTGACGTTCGTGACGTCGCCGCTGGAATCATCTCGGCAATTGAAAATGGGCGAGTCGGTCAACGATATATCTTGGCCGGTCGCAACATGACCTACTTTGACCTCTGGGACCAGATGGCTGACGTGATGAAGTGTGGCGGCCCCAAACGAAAACTGCGAAACCCATTCGCGAACACGATTGGATGGGTCTGCGATTCGTACGGTAAGCTTATCGGCAAAGAACCAACTGTTAACTCTGCGATGATGCAGATGGGCCAAATCCATCATTACTACTCCAGCGACAAAGCAATCGCTGAGTTGGGCTACCAGATCGGTGACGTTAAAGATGCGATCGCGGACGCATTCGATTGGTTTGTTGCCAACGGTTACCTAAAACATAAATAAACTCTTTTGTGAAAACCGTAACGATTTAAACAATCTTTTTATGTTTTCAGATCTGTCTGGAACTCGATTTGCTTACTAAACATAAAACCAAAAAAAACAGGCGAGCGACATCATGTCGCGCGCCTGAATTGATCCATCTCTCAATGAATCATGTTTGCCATCTAAGCATCGTGCTTAAACTTTAGGTAGGCAAATCTCATCCTGTGACCAGGTATGAGGTTACACCTACCCCATGACAAACGGAGGACGTCTTGGACGATCCAATTCGTGTATCTTGATTGCCAGCTATTTCCAGCCGACAGAATCTAAAGTGGTCAGCCACATCAAATAAATCAACATCTCGCTTAAGGGGAGCTTGACCAATGGGCAATCAAAATTTCTCCCACCGGCCAGCTCTTCTTCCCACGAGAGGTCAAAGATAATACATTTAGTGAGCGGGTCAACAGAACCAGCATTTCACGCTAAACCCGTTAAAACTAGGGTTAAACAGTCAGCGGGCACTCGTTTTTACGAGCTTTTTCGCAGTTCGCATTTTTGATATTTTTAGAAGTTTTGTGCAAGCAAATCTGCAGTCATGAACACCAAGACACCTTCGCCCAGTCTTTTGTTGGCCGATCACTACGATTTTGACCTCCCAAAAGAGCTAATTGCTCAAAATCCGCTGCCAAACCGGGAGGATGCACGGCTGATGCATATTAATCGCGAACAACAATCAATCGATCACCAGCATATCCGTGATTTTGACCAGTTGCTCAACGAGGGTGATTGCTTAGTTTTGAATAATACACGCGTCATTCCAGCCAAATTGGTTGGGTTTCGAACGATGACTGGCGGACGCTGGCAAGGACTTTTCCTAGATGCCGATGAAAATGGTAATTGGCGAGTGCTCTGTAAAACCAGAGGCAAAGCTCAACCCGGTGAAACCGTCACGCTAAACGACCGCAACGGCAACGAACAATTTCAGCTGACCTTGGTGGCTCGCCTGGACGACGGTTCGTGGGTCGTCAACCCGGATGCTGAAGGCACTTGGCTAGAGCAATTAAAACAGGTCGGACAAGTACCATTGCCGAACTACATCCGAGGCGGCAACATGATTGACTCGGACCTCAAAGATTATCAAACCATCTTTGCCAAACACGTCGGAGCCGTCGCCGCGCCGACCGCTGGGTTGCATTTGACCGAGCCTTTGATCAGACGGTTGATCGACCGAGGCGTTAAGATCGCTCAAGTGACCCTGCATGTGGGCATCGGGACTTTTCGGCCAGTTAAAGCAGTCAACTTGGAAGAGCATGACATGCACTTTGAACGCGGCAGCATCGAACAAAAATCAGTGGACATCATCAAGCAGGCCAAGGCCGCTGGCGGTCGAATAATCGCGGTAGGCACAACGAGTGTCCGGGTTTTGGAAACCGCTGCTGCTGACGGCGAACTTAAGCCATGGCAAGGAGAAACAAACTTGTTCATCAAGCCGCCTTATCAATTCAAGTCAATTGATGGACTGCTAACCAACTTTCATTTGCCACGCAGCACTTTACTGGTCATGATACGGACGTTCGGTGGCGACGAACTGATGACTCGTGCCTACACAGAAGCACTGGAAGAAAGGTATCGCTTTTATAGTTACGGCGACGCCATGTTGATTGTCTAGCTAAAAAGTGGCATAGACTTCTAGCCTGTGAGCGCGCTGACAACAAAACATCATTGCGACTAAAACCAATCCAATTGGTCAATAATAACAATCGTTCAACTTTTGTTTGGACTTCCCTTTGCAAGACGAACCCACAAAACCCGTCACCATAAATCGTTACCAACGCTCGGCTCCCCCCGACGCGGCTGCCGATCAACCAACTTACACCAAGCAAACTTGCGATGACTTGGTCGCCGTTGAAGAACCACTAGAGATCCGAATCGCATTCGGCTCCGCCGATCAACGTCGCAGCAAGAGCCTTGCCATTACCATGCGGACGCCCGGAAACGACATCGAATTGGCTACCGGATTCCTGTTGTCCGAAAACGTTATACAATCCGCCAGTCAAATCCAAAGATCTGAACACGTCGGGCCATCGCCAGAAAACGGCACTCACGGCAATACGCTGATCGTCGACTTAGACCCCAGCGTCGATTTTACAATCGAACGGCTTCAGCGACACTTCTACATGACTTCTAGCTGTGGTGTGTGCGGCAAAGCGTCTATCGAGGCCGTGATGGCACAAGGGTTTAAACCTGTCGCTTCGGTCGTCCAGCTAACCACTGAAACCATAGCGAGTCTTCCGTCGAACTTACGAACGCAACAAAACATCTTCGACGATACTGGCGGACTGCATGCGGCTGGTTTGTTTAACCAAGACGGCGCGTTACTCGCACTCCGAGAAGACGTCGGCCGGCACAATGCCGTAGACAAACTAATCGGCTATCAGTTGATCAGCCTCCATCAGCCAACACTCTTAGCCACTGAAAACAGTCAGCTCAACGACGCCCAGGCTGGACGAGTATTGGTGGTCAGCGGCCGGGCGAGTTTTGAATTGGTGCAAAAAGCCCTAGCGGCTTCGCTAGAAGTGTTAGTTGCCGTCGGAGCACCATCGAGCATTGCGGTTCAACTGGCTGACGAATTCAATCTAACGCTAATTGGTTTTGCGTCAGCGAATAAGTTCAACGTTTACAGCGGCTTTGATCGAGTTCGATTTCGTGACAACAGCGATTCGTAAGTAACACCCGTCCCGCCAAACAAATCTAGCGAACTACCGACCGTTACGTCTAAATTGCCATCGCTAAGTTCATCGATCAATTCCACGTCTGCCAAATTGGCGACTCCGCCGGCGTAGGTCATCGCAAGCTTGCCCCAACGACCGATCAAACGAACCAAATCCGCATCAATCCCTTGACAAAGACCCTCGACATCGGCAGCGTGAATCAAAAATTCGTCACACCGATCAGCCAATCGGTCGAGCGTTTGTGTGTCGACGCTTAAATCAGTAAGTGTTTGCCAACGATTCATTGCCACGGTCCACCCGTCGCCATTTCGTTTACAACTCAGGTCAATCACGATCCGCTGTTTACCAATAGCGGCAACCAACTGGTCCAGTCGGTCACTCTGAAATCGTCCTTGCGAATCAAACAACCACGATGTCACGATCACATGCGAAGCGCCGCCGTCCAGCCATTGCGAGGCATTGTCTAGATTGATGCCGCCACCAATCTGCAAGCCTTGCGGATAAGCCGCCAACGCAGCCAAAGCGGCTTGCTCATTGCCTGGCCCTAGCTTAATCACGTGCCCACCAGTTAATTTGTCGTCCGCATATTTCTTGGCGTACCAATCGGCCGGATGCTTCGCTACAAAGTTTTCTACCAACGGATCTTTTTCAGATGGCTTCATTGGCCCCGAATCACTCGAATCAGTTGCTAAAGAACGACGGCTCGCACCTTGGTCTTGCAGCGAACTTCCGACGATCTGCTTAACCTGCCCGTCATGCAAATCGATACAAGGGCGAAACATTGTCATGACTACTTCGTGGGGAAAAGCACTAGCGATCGACCGCACCACATGGCTTGGACGAATCAAAAGAAAATCTACCATTCGCAAACACACATGCCAGACATGCTTTACGAGTCGCTGAGTTTAATCATGGATCCGTTGGTTGCAAACACGCCACCAGATCAGTGATATCAAACATTGCCCAAACTTGCCCCAACCCAGCGAATCGCCTAAGATACAACAAGTAGCCGGAGTCGCCAGACTTCGGGATATAACACCCAAAGCCTGAACTCTGGCGAGCCCAGCTACAAAGACAAATCACTCATTCGAATCGGAGGAACTGGATGAAATTAAATCTAGCAATCGCAGCCGCCTCGGCAGCGATCCTACTAACCTTCGGTTCAACGGTTACCGCTCAACAGCAGAACTTAACCGTTCAATTGCCCGTTGTCAGTCAATTCAACGTCCGAAACAGCGTAAGCGTTCCCGATGGTGGTTCGATTGGCTTGGGCGGGATTAGTAGAAACTCAGAAGGCGCACTCTCACGCGGCGTACCTGGGTTCACTCGTCCCTTCGGCAACCGCGGCAGCGGTCGGTCGACCTCGCGGAGCCACGCGTCGGCCAGCGCCTGGGTGCTCTCCAACAAAGAAATCAACGAAGCCATTCTGGCCGGAGCAACCACCGCTAAAAAATCAACCGTTCCGTATTACAAACAAGCTTGGTCCCACCAACAAAAATCTGCCGCACCCACAAGTCTACAACGACCGACCGAGCCTACTCCAGTTAGCCCAGTCAAAAAAACCGAAGGTATCTTCCTAAGCCTGCCATAAAAGTTTGAAATCGCAACGAAAACTAGGCAACAGTCGCCCCCAATGTCTTTTTGGCGGCCGATGGTATTATACGCGGACCATTCTTTCGTCTGAATCGAATCTCTTACCGACCGCCACCATGCCAGGCCCCGAACGCATCTACCTCGACAACGCCGCAACGACTTGGCCCAAACCAGAATCGGTTTACGCGGCGATTGAACAAATGATGCGGAGCAACGGCACCGCGGTCAGTCGCGGTGTGTTTGGTGACGCCGCTCAAGCAAGTCAATCCGTGCAGCAGGCTCGTATCGAGCTCGCCAACTACATCGGAGCCGACTCTGACGCATCGGTGGTGTTTACCAACAGTGGTACCGATTCGCTATCAACCGCAATCCTAGGTTTATTAAAGCCAAACGATTCCGTTGTGACTACCGCCATCGAACACAACTCAGTACTGCGACCGTTACACCATTTGGAACAAACCGCGGACGTACGGTTGAAAATAGTTCCCAGTGACGAAACAGGGTTGGTTTCAGTAAGCGACGTAGCCGATGCGATCGACGATCAAACTCGGCTGCTAGTAATTAACCATGTCAGCAACGTAACTGGCGTAGTGCAACCGGTTCAAGAGATGATTGCGGCCGCCAAAGCGAAACAACCGAAGTTGATCGTGCTACTGGATGCGGCTCAGTCCTTAGGATACTTACCAATTGATGTAAACAAAATCGGTTGTGATCTATTAGCCGCCCCGGGCCACAAAGGCCTCTACGGGCCACTTGGAACGGGAATTTTGTATCTTCACTCGACTATCGCAGACGAAGTTGTTCCGTTGCGGTTTGGCGGTACTGGAGTTTCTAGCGGCCAAGTCCAACAACCAACGACGATGCCTGAAAAATTCGAGGCTGGAAACATAAACGTTCCTGGGATTGCCGGCTTGGCCGCTGGTTTACGATTTTTGAAAACCGAACAAGCACAAGTCGCAAAAGAAAACCAACAGCACTGCTACGAATTGCTTTTAAAAGGCTTGCGTTCGATTGATGGTCTGATTTTGCACTTACCAAAAACCATCGACCCTCGAATCGGAATCGTCAGTATTTCGATCGCGGAACTCGATTCGCACGAAGCGGCAAATTTGCTGGACACGATTGGACAAATCCAAGTCCGCTCGGGCCTACATTGCGCGCCGCTACTGCATCGCCAAATGAGCACATTAGACCGCGGTGGTACCGTTCGGTTCAGCGTCGGTCGGTTCACAACACCACTTCACATCGAACGAACCGTCGATGTGCTACGAGAAATCTCACAGCCACTCTCTTAAAGAAGTTTGATACTGACCGAGTCTTCATTATTCGCTCGGCCACCAACAACTTCAAACCCGACGCACCAGCAGTAATACCCAAGTTAAATCTATAAAAAGCTAACCCAGCAACTCATTGAACCATTTGATCTCCGCTGCGATTCCATCGGCCAATGACGGGCAATGATACTGCTTCGGCAGCACGTTCCAGGCGTACGTTTCGACTTCAAAATGAGGCATCACGGCTTCCTGACCGTCGCCCGATGAGCTTTGGCGTATCGCGGTCAAACATTCGGTGATCTGTTTTTGCGTCGTGTTCAATACGCCTAACTTTTCCATGAAAATCGGCACATGAAAGTGAACACGTACCTGCCCGCAAAACAAGCGGATAGATGGCTCAGTGGCGGGGTTTCCACTCTTATGTTCAATCGCCAAATGCAGATCTTCGAAAAATTCAATCGAATTTGATTCGGAATCTCGCATACTAGTTTGATGCAAGTACTTCGGTTCAGCAAAACCCTGCAACTCCTTCCAAACTTGCTCGTCCTGCGTCCCATCCAAAACTCCCTCGATCGCCGACGACACTTGCACCTTGCAGACACAAATCCCCGCCTTGTGATAAGCCTCAATAGCCGTCTGCTGCGACTCAAACATTACCGCCGAGTGGCATACATCGTGACAAACGCCGATATGGCGACGCACCCGATCCACGTCTTGACCATCGAATAAATACTGCTGGAAAAAGTTAACGATGTCATCCGCTGAATCCAAAACACAACCCGGCTCAGGCTCGATGCCCACTTGAATCAGCCGGCTGCTAGTCTGCAAAATCCGATCCAGTTCGACCGCCAATTGTTTAAGGTTTTTTGCAGATGCGACCAATAACGATTCCGCCCCAGTTTCTCGTGTACCCGTCAGTCCTACCGTCTCGTTACCTTGCGGCCATCCTAACGGCAACGTCGAAATCGTACCGAGTTCATTCGCGGGCAAGATGCAATCCAGAATACTCGCCAGTTTGACCGTATAGTCCAAACGTGATTGCTCCGCCCATGTCGGCAAGTACACATCGTGCTTGACCACCGGTTGATGAAAATCGCTGTAAGGAAATCCGTTAAAGGTATACGGCAGCAAATGATTCTCAGCCAACCAGTCGGCCCACCGGCGCAACTGCGTATCATCCAGTTCCAGCGCCGCTTGGTTACTGAGCCATAGTCCAACTGGCAACGACTCTGAAGCACCGCAACTTGATCGCAGTAACTCCTTCCGTACTTGGACCGAATGCGTTAGCAAATTTTGCGTAACGGCATCTAACGAAGTACCGGCATGAACGTTCGTGCAATAGCCAACCTTCATGCGACGGTTTTCTGGTTTGCTTGAGGGGCAGAAGCTTGTTCAGCAGGCCTGTCTGTGAAAGCCGCCAGCGCCAGCAAGATCCAACCGGCCATGAAGCCTAAACCGCCCAAAAACACCGGTGCGCCCCAGACCCGAACCTCCGTTAAAACTAACGTGTACAAGCATCCGGAAAAAATGATCAATCCGATGGTGAAACACCCAGCGGCGTAACTCGCGAACCGACTGCCGCGGCAATGGATCAATATCCCTGCCAGCACGATCGCCAGCGAATGGTGCATTTGATACTGAGCCGCAGTACGCCAGTTGCCGAGCCGTTTCACTGCCAGCGCGGGGTCCGTTTTGGCTAGCTCGGCGAAATAGTCTTCCAGCCCATGAGCACCAAAGGCTCCAAAACCAACAGCCAGCAAACCACAGACCGCTCCGACGGCAATCCAACGATTACCTCGTTTTGTGTTAGCCACATGATCCGTAAAATTTGTGTTTACGTTCAATCTTCACCGAGCCTTTAGTTATCGCTTCGTCACAGCAAAACATTTCAAATAACAACGTCAGCCGCGGGTCGATAGCCCACGGTTTTACTAACCGTAGCCAATACAAAGCAGCTAACCTCAAAATTCAACTGCATCAAATCACTACTAACAAAAACCGCGTCCCTGCTTAATCAAATCAAACTTTAACCAGTATAGTCGTCGACACTAGGATTGGCACCCGCCGTCCGATCAATGGCGTCAATGCTCGTTTCCGACTTGCCTGTATCGAGTAAACCAGATCAATCGCAATGAAAATCACTCTTATAATCCTATGCCTGTTCGTATTTTCTTCGGTCGCTTCGTTTGACGATCCACTAGAACAACCCACCACCAAAACGAACAACTCACTAAGATCAAACTGACTCCAAATTTTTTGGGAGAAAGGCTGGGGGTTCCACATAGCTGATGTCAACCAACTTCAGGCCCCGTAGGTTGGGCAATATTACTCTTGCCCGACTGTGGGTGCGCCGAAGACGGTCAGGGGTTTCAGGCTAGTCTTTTAATTCACTAGATGCCCGCAATATTCTGTGTTGCTGAAAGCACGGTCAGTGAAAAAATACCAGCCTCAATTCAATGATCATAACCGCTGATCGGAACCAACTGACCTTTGCAGTCATACAAAGCGGCCGGTCCTTTTTGCACTCGACCAATTCGAGTAATTGAGGTCGGCAGATCGTTTACTTCTTCCAACTGCGCCGCGACTTCTTCTGCAACGGTGAAGATCAATTCGAAATCCTCTCCATCGCTTAGCGCGTGCTCCAACGCCGATTTAGCATCGCTTGCTTGAACGTCATCCGAAATCGGCACGGCGTCTAAATCAATTTCCATCGCTACCTTGCTGGCACGAGCGATTGCCATCAGATCAGACGTCAGCGAATCGGATACATCCGTGGCCGAGTTCACTTGATAACCGTTAGCGAGATAACCCGCCAGTCGTAGCCTTGGTTCGAAGTCGAAGTGCCGACCATGAATGCTGCCTCCAAAGGCTCCCGAAACAAAAATCGCATCACCCAATTTCGCGCCATCCAGTGACCAACCGTTCAACTGGCGATCCCGATCCCCGAACACTGTCGAGCTCACCACCAACCCTTCGTTCCAAGTATTTGTATCGCCGCCAACAATCCTCAAACCAAACTCCGTCGCCAACTGATTGGCTCCGTTATACAACGCTTTTAAATCGTCGATCGTTAGACTTTTGGGGCATTGAAAACTCAGCGTTGCAGCCACTGGACTCGCGCCCATTGCAGCAATGTCACTCAAACTAACCGCCAGCGCCTTACGACCAATGCGCTCAAACACCGACACTCGTGCCAGCCCTTGGTCAGATTTAGGCCGCACAAAATGAGTCCCTTCGGCAATCGCATCCGTTGTAATCACCAACCGCTGGCCGGCAAAATCAATCACGGCACCGTCGTCTCCGATTCCAGTGACGACCTCACAACGATTAGTAATTCGGTTAGAACCAGCAGCATCGACTGGAGGAGATCGATGTTCGCGGAGCCAGTCATGAAATTGACGTTCCATTTTTTGACTCTAACTGCCGTACAAAATCTGAAGCTTAACCATGATCGGTTCTAAGTCTTGCCGGTACTTTGAAAAGCGACTTTTGTCCGCTCCTTTGCAATCGCTAATCAACGGACGCAACGTTTGCCATTGCTGGAACATCGGCTGCAAGGTTTTAGGATTTACCTTGTAAGTCGGATTCAGGCTTTCACGATGAATTGCGTATGCTTGGCGTTGTAGTTCATCGAATCCGTTACACATTTGATCGCGGTATGCAATTTCGTAACGTGGAGCCTTAATGTAACGACGAGCGTCGTAGGCGGTCTGGCGACACAAGGCGTCCAGTTCTGACAACAGGTGCACCAGTTCGTCATGACTCAACAACGTGTTGCCACCCAATACTTCGCCCAGCGAATTCACCGTCAATGTGATGGCTTTCAAGCGGTGGTTTACGACAGGATTTTTAAGTTCTCGCAAACTGCCGCGAGTTGACTCCCAGTTTTTTGCAAACGCCAAGTAGGACCAAGCGAGTTTGTCTTCGGGGACATTGCTTTGGATGTCTTGGTTCAGTTTGGCGCAAGCGGCCGAAAACGATCGGCTATGGTCGATTGCTTGCAACGGATTCTTTTGTTTTAGCAAATCCGCCAACGAAATATTCTGAAACAGCTGCTCTGAATCGATACCCAAGTCCGCGGTGATTGAAGCAAGATAAGCTCGGTCAAGTTCGACAGGAATGAACAACTGTTCTTGAATCAACCGGCCGTTATCCTCGATGTGTTGAATTGAAAATTTTAGTCGTTCGTCTCGCAGTGCCAAAACGCGACGACTGAACTTACGCCAGTCTTTTAAGCACGACGTATAAGCGTTAACCAGATCAGTGTAACTTCCGTGTGACACCAACGATGCCGCTTGTCCGATACTGGCCTGCAACTTCTGACCATCGGGGATCAATTTAACTCCTTGCTTGCTACGATTGTAATACAGGCCGCGCAACAAATGGTCAAAGTCGTTGTTCATCGTGGTCGCCAACCGGTTCAGTTCAACCCGATTGACTTGCGGCTGAAGCTGAAAATCATCACAAAGCTGTCTGTCTAGGTCGTTGATCGTAACCACAAAACTCTGACAACTTGCAGGGAAACCACGCGTGATTTTGATCCGATTGTTAATAATCCGCCAGTCCCGATCCAAAGCAGCAAAGTCGTTTGAAAGCGGCCCTATCGTGGGCGACAGTTCTGCCCGGCGACAGAGCCCCGCAACAGCAGCTTGAAACCGCATTGAATCTGCCAGTATGGGCCGCAATTGAGGCGAAGACTGTTCGTGACGTCGAAGTTCGCCGACTAAGCTTCCTGCAGCAGTGTTCCACCGATCTAGTTTGCGACGAGCCGTTAGCATTGCCGGCGAGACCTCGATCTTCACCGTACGACCCGGCTGACCGATTGGACCACGTTGACCTGGAATGGGTTGTCCTCGGTAAGACTGATTGGGGGGATGTTGCCGTGACGGTTCTAGCTGCGATTCGATCAAACCTTTTAGCAACCCTTGAATTAAGTCACGGCGTTGTTGATTTTGAGCCTGAACCGTTGAACCGAATAACACCAACAAAGCGATTGCAAAAAGATAGCGTTTCATCAAACCATGTTTCTAATAGAAAAAGGAAGCGGTAATGGTTGGTGCCTATCCCATGGTACCAACGATTCTGATTCTATCCGATCGCTGTGAAAAAGTTCAGCGTTAACTGGTATTGTTTTACTGGATTACTTAGCGACAACTCTCCCTAAATCGCTTCGCAAAAACTGACTCAGTCATCTTGAGCCCTTAATGCCTGCTATATCTGACGAGTATTTTACCAAACTGTCGTTTTTAGCCCATGCCCGACGCTGCATTTGGTTTTTATCCCCAGTCAAGTAGCATTAACGCGACACCCTGCACTAGGAGCGGGGTTTAACAAGATTCGCATCATCATAGCTCGTGTTCAAAAGTTGGGTTATACCGACGCATTTTAGTGCCAATTTTCATGCGAAGCTCAATTTTTCAGATATTTCGCGAATCGCTAGAATAACATTGCTGTTGATACTTAGTCTCAAAACAGGATACAAATTTTGACGTTTTCCAATTACCGGTTGCGATTACTATCTCGACGCATCTTAATTGGGATGTTGATCTTTTGTTTCGCTGTGGTTTTAGTGTTGGAGGCAGCGCACTCGCAAGCCCCCAATGCAGCTAGTCGCCTCCCAACGATCAGCGACGGAGGTGGCGTAATCCCCGTTCAAGTAATTGATGGGCGGGTTGTCGTCGCATGTGATATCTCTGGCCCCAACCTTCGGATTCCGGTCAACCTTTGGCTGGATTTTGATGGTGCTTATGGGCTTCAACTGCACAACCGAGCCGCAGCACCATTGCCAGCTGAAACACAAGCTGGAAAACCGAATCCGCTCACCCTACACTTCCCTGCTTTTTCGCTCGAAGTTGCTCGACGCGAACTTGGCCCCGAAGATAAATTTGAGGAGTTTACAAAGTATCACTCCAAGGAAATTGGCGAAGATGCTTTAGTCGGTGCGATTGGTGCTCACATTTTAAAACACTTTGACGTCGTTTTCGATTTGCCTAACGGAGAAATCGAGCTCCTGCCAACTGGCCAACTGGCGGATCAACAACCAACACAAGGGCAACCAACCGATGAGGGCGATGTTGTCGTACCCATCACACTTCAGAACGATCTCGCTTGGTTACCGATCCAATTGCAAGGTTCCAAAAGCAAATTAAAACGTGCGTTTGCAATCGGTTCATCACAATACGACTCGCGATTAGATCGTCGACTTTGCAACTCGTTACGCCGACCTGCGGGTAACGTTGGGCCAGTCACGTGCGTATCGATTGATTTTGCACCCTACGTCGCGTTCCGCCCATCGGAAATCGTCCAAGTTCATCCCGATGGCGTCGCCGGAATGCTAGGAATCAACTTACTGGAAAAATTCCGGATTCACGTCGACCGTCAATCAGGATTTGCTGCCATTCGTTCAGCCAGTTCGCCGGCGTTTCCGCAAGAGGACTTAGAGTACTTTCAAGCGATGGTCGCCGAAGATCGTGACCTCGTATCCAAATGGTTGGACGAACACGGCCAAACCAGACTTGGCCGGGAAGCGGCCGAACTTCTACTAACACTGATGCTAGACGACGGCGCCGAACAAGACGAATTAAAGACCGCAATCGAGTGGATCAACACCACCATGCCCGAAGATCTACGAGCAACGCGTTTGATGGCGTTAATGGAAGAACTGGTCAACGAAGGCGAAACCGAACTCGGCATCATGGCGGGCCAAATTGGGGTCAAGAGTGCTCGCAAGGACCGCTATCCCGAGGCGTCTTACAAACTACACGGTCGTCTTGGCGAATTGATGCTGCCGGTTGATAAACGCGAAGCCTGGCGTCATCTGCTGTCCGCAGCGTTTGGACTACCTGACGACGGCATGATCAATTTGAACCTAGGCCGAGTGTACGAAGCGAACAACAAAAAGAAACGCGCGTTCAGTCGATACCTCCAAGCACTCATCAAAGAGGAAAGCAGCGAGTTGGCGATGGAGGCCCTGATGCGAATGGATGCAAAACTACCCGCTGACGAACGCCTAACCATTGAGTCGATCGATCGTATGATCAGCGGTCGCGTTCGCAATTTTTCTGCACCAGAAACGTATCAAGTTAACCCAAAAACCAGAACCAATCGAACCTGCCTAGTCGAATTTTTCACCAATGCGTATGTCGGCAACGAGCAACGTGGCGGAGCAATCGGCGGAGCGATGGGCAACCAAGGCGTCATCTCTCACTTTGCCAAATCCGAATGCGTAAGCCTGTCCTACCACCTGTCGGTACCTCGACTGGAACCATTGGCCACGCCACTGGGACAATTCATGGCGACATGGCTCGGAGTTAACGGGCCTAATGTTCAAAAGGTTGACGGTAGTCTTAGTGCACCGGGGGCAGGAAAACACCGTGACGCTGAAAAAATTTATGAAACAACACGCGACACCATTATCCCTCGGTTGCAACAATCGACTCCAATCACCGTTTCAGCAGAAACTGAAATCAACGGCCAAACAATCACTGGCCAGGTGACCGTTCAAGGTCCACCGATCGACTCAGAAGCTGATTTAAATTTGAAGCCACTGGTCGTGCAAGTCGTGGTAGCCGAACGTGGAGTTGTCTTTCATGGCAGCAGCGGAGTGGTCATCCATCGCATGCTTGCTCGTGGCCTCGCAACCGAAGGTCGGCTCGACGGCGTCCCATTTTTGCCAGATAACGACGGCAAACTAGTGTTCTCTATCGATCGCAACCTAGCAGGCATCGAAGTAGAAAACACCGCGTTTCTAGATTCATTGGAAGCCGGACAAACCAAAGGCGGAACCCGAATGGGTCTACGAATCGAACCCAACAGCGTCGAAATCGTTGTGGTTGTCCGTGAAACGGAAACCGGCCGAGTCGTCCAAACACACCAATGCGAGTTGCGACGTGGCGAGGGAACGAAATGAGCGGCGACAACCAGCAGCACAAATCAGATTTGTCCAGCGACATTGATATCGTAGTCGTCAACGCGACGGAGCAAATTAAATCCGTCGACGGAAAGTCCTTCAGCAGGCGCTTGATCCCAACCGCCCTCTGGATGTTGCTCGTCGTACCCGTGATCGCAGTATGCCTACAAACCTTGCGTTGGTTGATTGGGTATCCAGCCCACGAGCTTCTACCGCTTTGGGCATGGGGCATTCTGACTTGCGCCGTGCCGGCAATTTGGATCTTCTTCAAAATCAAAACACGCCACTCATCCGTCAGTCGCGCCCAAGCGATCCGAGCAACCGATCAACAGCTCGGTTCGTCCGAACGAATCTTGACCGCCGACCAATTTCTACAAGAAGACTCTCGCAACGGGTTCATGCAAGCCGCCGTCGACGACGCTTCACAGTGGGCCCAGCGCGGTCGTGACGCTCAACTTAAACAGTTAGCCGTCGAAACCAATACCAATCGACTTGCCTTTTTAGCAATCCCAGTGGCCATCGCAGGCCTGCTCCTGGCCGGTTTCTTGGCACCGTTTTCCAGAATTCAACCCAGTGCCGCCAATCAGGACGGCGACGGTACACAGGTTGCTCAAGCCACGACCGTTGCTCCAATTTCGACAACACCAAAACCCACCATCAACCAGCAAAAAGAAGCCACCGAACCGCCTCCTGAACTTGCGCGTGAACCAAGCAGCAAAAAGGCAACCAACCGACAGGGCGCTGCCAACCCAGCGATCCCCGACATCGCGGAAGAATCTCAAGGAAAACTCAGCGAAGGCCAAACTCGAGAGAGCCAACAATCGGCCAACCCATCAAGTGCTCGCGGTGCACCATCGGCATCAGGACAGCCATCAAAATCTGACGACCAAACCAAACGCAAACCGAAGACCAAGAAACCGAACAAACCCAAAAAAGACAAACAGCGCGAAAGTAATCCACGCCAACAAGAGGAAAAACCATCTGGGTCGACTGCTGGTCAAGGATCTTCCAAAGGCTCGGACAACAGTGCCGCGCCCAGTGACTGGGCCAGCATGAGTCAAGCAGCAACGCCAGACCAAGAAGACAACGCGGACGAGGAAGACGAAGTCGACGACGAAGAAGAGGAACAAGAGTCACGTGGTGGCGTCCAGCCAAACATGCGCGATCGTCGTGCGCCGGTCAATCGCGACTTGCAAATTGGTTTTGGCAACGGGAAACCTAACCCAGACGCCAATGGACGCGGCGGTCCCAGTGGCCAAAAGAAATCACGCGGCGTCGCCTCCCTAGTACTGGGCGTCCCAATTCCCGATCGCGTCAATGGTCAGCCCAACCAAGGCCGGATCCGCATCACCCAACAACGCATCACTCCCGAAGCCGAACAGAGTGATCGCGTCGACGCTCAAGACCGTTCGGCGCGGCAAGGACCGGTAGGCCCCATCGCCCATCCGAATTATTCGCCTTGGCTGCAAGACATCGTCCGCCGCTATTTTTTGCAGCGACGTGCAAAACATCCTTTGAACACGACACCTAAAAACCCAATGCCAGCTCAGTCGTCCAATTCGACAACCGATGGCGAAAGTGAGACTCCGAAATCATGAACAGTACCTCACCCGTTGAAAGCCCCGAAGCCGCACGCGAAGCAGCCGAAGAATTCCGCGAAGTTCACTCCGCCATCCGTACCGAAGTCGGCCGCATGATGGTCGGCCAACTCGACACCGTTGATGGAGTTTTAGCGGCTCTGTTCGCCGGCGGTCACGTGCTGCTGGAAGGCGTCCCCGGACTCGGAAAAACACTACTCGTCAGCTCGATCGGTAAGGCCATTGATTTGTCGTTCAGCCGAATTCAATTCACGCCTGACATGATGCCGGCGGATATTCGCGGCAGTAACATTTTGACCGAAAACGAATCCGGCGGTACCAAAATCGAATTCCAATCGGGACCGCTGGTCGCCAATCTGGTTTTGGCAGATGAAATCAACCGCGCGACCCCTCGAACCCAAGCCGCGCTGCTGGAATCGATGCAAGAAAAACAAATTTCCGTCGGCAAGCGAACCATCAAACTTGATGAACCGTTCTGCGTCATGGCAACGCAAAACCCGGTTGAACAGGAAGGCACCTACCCGCTTCCAGAAGCACAATTGGACCGGTTCCTGTTCAAGCTGGTCGTTGGCTACCCCGCCGAAAGTGATTACCGCACGATCCTGCGACGCACTACCGCCAATGAAAACATTGAATTGAACGCCGTGTCCGATGCGGAAACCGTATTACGAATGAGACACGTCGTGCGTTCGGTCCCCGTCCCCGAACACGTGGAAACCGAAGCGATCCGAATGGTGATGGCCACTCAACCGGGCAACGAGTACACCCCTGCGATGGTCAGCGAACTGGTATCGCTCGGGGCATCGCCGCGTGGCATTCAAGCACTGATTCTGGCTGGCAAAGTACGTGCATTGCTCGAAGGCCGGTTTGCGGTAGCAGGCGAAGACTTAAAAGCAGTCGCTCCAGATGTTCTACGACACAGAATCCTTGTTAACTTCCAAGGGATTTCTGATGGTGTTACGACGGACGACATCATTACCGAAGTTTTAAAAACGTTGTAACACAATGGTTGTCGCAACCAACATTGCATTCACAACAACAAGCCGCCGTGCTGCAAACATTCGCAGCGCAAGTTGTGATTGCAATTACACCGAATGATTGACGACCCACTATCAATATCTCCATCGCAACTACATGAACGATCCTTTTCAGCTTCTCGATCCAAAATTCCTCGAACAAACTCGCGCGTTGCGGGTTGTTGCCAGACGCGTTGCGCCTGCGGGTCGTTGGGCCGAACACCGATCGCGTGACCGCGGACAAGGCATGGAGTTCCGCGACTATCGGCCATATTCGCCAGGTGACGAACTCAAATCAATCGACTGGAACGTTTATCAACGACTTGGACGCGTCGTGGTGCGACTGTTCGAGGAAATGGAAGACCTACCGATTTATTTGATGCCGGATCTTTCCAGCAGCATGTGGCAGGAAGACCCCGCTCGAGCGATCACCGCAATGAAAGTTGCCATCGCCTTCGCATCGATCGGTTTGGATCAACACGATCGTGTTGGTTTGTTTCCGTTTGGCGAAAGTTTGGACACTTCGGTACGTCCCACCTCGGGGCGAGGTCGGCTTAGCTTATTGGCGACTGCTTTAACAAAAATCGGAACCGCTGCACGCGAACGAAAATCAGGAACCGACTTGGCCGCTTCACTTTCAAAGATGCGAGGCCTTGGTCTAAGACAAGGATTAATGGTAGTCGTATCCGACTTCTTTGATTCAAACGGCATCGATGCGATGCTGACCGAACTAAAGCGGACTCGGCATCGCCCCCTGTTAGTTTCGATTGCCCGCAAACAAGATCGCCAACCCGAACTGCAAGGCGACGTCCGCGTTCGCGACTGCGAAACCGGCGACGTGCATGATGTTTCAATCGACGCCGGCGTGTTAAAACGATACCGCGATGCCTACGATTCGCATTTTGATCAGTTAAAGGCATTTGCGACTAGCCGCCAAGGCAGTTTGCTGACAGTCGACCATGACCAAGACGTGATGCCGCAGTTGGCCGCGTTGTTTGACAATGGAGGCTATCTCGTATGAGCTTTGCATTGCTTTCTACGTTTGTCGTTTTACTTGGCATACTATTATTGGCGATTGGACTTTGGCTGGCTCAACGCCTGCGAGTCCAACATCGCGAAGTTGAAGTACTCAGCACCTTGTTTTGGCAGTCCGCACTTGAAGAAAATCGCGCACGAGTATTTACCAAACGATTCAGGCACTGGCCTGCGTGGTTGCTACTAGTCGCCATTGCATCTTTATTGTGGATGCTCCTAGCACAACCACAAACCGAACCGCTCAATTCAACTCAGCATGTCGTCTTGTTGGACTGCAGTGTAGACGCTCCCGCGACTCGAACGGCGGATTTGCAGCTCGCCATCGAACGAGCATCTTCACTCCCGACTGCGACGCGAGAAATCATCGCTGTCGACGGGAACTTAAAAACGCTCTTGGCCGCTGGCGAAACGGTCGAACAAGTTTCACTGCGAATTGATGAAACCGATGCTCCATCCCCGCCGGGCGTGGAATGGGCGATTGAAACGTTATCTTCAAGAGCGACCAGCGAACAGCCATTATCGATCCACGTGGTCGGCGATGCCAAAATCGAAAAACAATTCCTCGATGCCGTCGGAGCAAACGTAACCATTTTCCGCGTCGAACGACCCGAATCTACAACCGACGCAGCTAAACTTCAGACCTTTGGCATCGCAGATGCTGCTTCAGGGCAGTGGGACGAAGTCGACGTATCGATCGGCTTCAATCCTCAGCAGCCACTGGACGCAACCCAGATTTCGGTGTCGATCAACGACCAACCGATCGAACAATCGCTACTGGCAATTGACGATACCAAATTCCAACTGAACTCGATCCCGGCCAATGGAGGCATCTTAAACGTAAACGTCGCCGGCGTTTCAGCCGGATCACTCACATTGCCCGTTCGGAAACCAATCCAAATTTCCTTTGATGGAAATGTGCCCGAGTCGCTTCGTGAACTAATCACATTGGATCCGGCTTGCCAGATCGTGGCCTCCGCCGGAGAAGTTCGGATCGGCAGTGGAGCAAATGCAAATTTACGACTGTCGCCTGATGACCAACCCGCTTTCTTGATCGAATCGGACCACGACGATCCCAACGCAGCGCTTGCCGAATTGGTCGACACGTTGGCTTTGAAACAAATCGACGCCATGGCGATTGCAGCACAAAGTGACAGTGTTGTCGATGTCCAAGTAGCTGCCGCCGACAAGCGTAGTATCGCCATCTGGCGGAAGCTCTTTACACCAGCGTTTGATTTCCAAGAAAGCCGAGCGTACCCGATATTGATCGCCCGTTCGATTCGCTGGATTGCCAATCATCCCCCCATCGTCCCTTGGGCACAGCAAGGTGAACGACTACCTGTGGCAGCCCCAAGTCTCGATCGTGCCATTGATTCAATCGCGACAACCAGCGATGGACGACAGCTTCAAACCACACGCTTGACGTCCAGTATCGCCGAATCGGCTCAACTTCCCATCACACCTGCAGCGAATGTCGTTTCCAAATTCGGTTTAGCAACTTGGATGGGACTATTGGTATCGCTGTTACTAGCTGGCGAATGGGTTCTCTATCAGCGAGGCAGCATGCCATGATTTTATTATCTCCTTGGTGGTGTTTGTTAATCCTGTTCGCTTTGCTCCCATGGGTCGGACCATGGCGAGGCAACAATCTTATTCAGAATGCCTTGCGGTCGTTGATGTTCATCTGCTTGGGACTCGCATTGGCACAACCACGCCTAACCGTCCAGAACCAGCAGGTCGACCGAGTATTGATTATTGACCGCAGCGAAAGTGTGACCGCGAACGCAAAAGATTCAATTACAAAACAACTGAACAAATTCGCTCAATCGTTTGACAGCCAAACCAACGGTCACTTGGTCGTGATTGGCCAACCGTTAACGGATAACAATGCGTCTCAGTTCAAGTCCGTCAGCCATGTGTCACCCGAATCGCCACAAGGCAGTTCGCCGTTGTCAGCAGCGATCGCACGAGCTCAATCACTCATCCCCAACAAAGGCGCCGGCAGTGTCTCGATTGCCAGCGATTCCTTGGCGACACGCCCTGACGACAACCGAGCCATTGCAGCGCTTCGAAGCCGTAAAATTCCAATTCACTGGATCGAGCTGCCAACTACTCATCGACCGCCGACACCGGTTCAGGTTCGCTGGCCAGCGCCACTGCGACAAGGAACATCTGGCAGACTGATTGTCAAAATCGTTTCCGATTCTGCGGCATCCGGAGAAGTCACGTTAAAACATGCAAGTGAAACGCTTGCCTCCTCGCCTTTTAACAACTCGAACCAGCAACAAACCGTCGAACTTACCTTCGAGCCCAAAGAAGCTGGTTTCCTTGACTGCGAAGTGGTTGTATCCAGCGGCGATGAAAATCAAACGCTTCCCTTAGTACTACCTATCGAACAACCGCATCAACTGCTGTACATGGGCGATTTGCAAAAAGGTGGTCCAGCGAAACTTGCCGAAATGCTGGGTGCTGGTTTTAGAGTTACCGCCGCTGATGTTAACGATTCTACTGGACTCGGCGATCTGCTACGTAAAACCGATTTGGTGATGCTAGACGACCTACCCGCAGTGTCACTTCCAAAAGAAACCGAACAACAGCTTGTTAGTGCTGTACAAAACGATGGATTGGGAATCGTCATGAGTGGCGGTCGAGCATCGTTTGGTGCTGGCGGATGGCATTCACGACCGATCGAGTCGTTGTTGCCAGTTGAGTTAGTTCAAAAGGAAGAAAAGCGCGATCCTTCAACGTCGTTGGTGATCGTGATCGACACGTCAGGTTCAATGAACGGCGTCCGTGTACAACTTGCCAAGGAAGTCGCACGACTGGCGATGCAGCGACTTTTACCGCACGACAAAGTTGGCATCGTCGAATTCTTCGGAGCCAAGCGATGGGCTGCGCCACTGCAGCCGGCGTCCAATGCCATCGAATTGCAACGAGCGCTTAACCGCATGGACGCTGGTGGTGGCACGGTGATTTTACCGGCGCTCGAAGAAGCCTTTTACGGCCTGCAAAACGTCGACACCCGATACAAGCACGTCCTAGTATTGACCGACGGGGGCGTCGAAGCCGGTGACTTCGAATCGTTGATGCGACGCATGGCTAACGAAGGAATCAATGTGTCTACCGTTTTGGCTGGCGGTGGATACCACAGCGAATTTCTAGTTAACATCGCCAACTGGGGCAAAGGCCGTTTCTACAACGTCCCCAACCGTTTCAACTTACCCGAGATCCTGCTGAAGCAGCCTTCAACCACCAAGCTACCCGCCTACCGACCTGGCAGTCATGCCGTTCACGCTCGTGGCGGAACCGGTTGGTGGGGCGACGTTGACATGTCAGACCTGCCAAATTTAACCGGTTACGTCGAAAGCAAACCGCGAGTCGGCAGCCAGGTACTATTAGAAACGGTCAACGAAAAACACCCGGTCCTTGCCACGTGGCGTTACGGCCTTGGCCGAGTTACAACGTTAACGACCGAACCGCTTGGCAATGGGACTCAACCATGGCAGGAGTGGACTGAATATTCTCAAGCGCTCTCACGAATTTTGCAGCGCAGCGCCGCGGACGCTCGTGACCCTTTCCAGTTCACCGTCGAAAATGATGGTGGCAAAGTCATCGTACACGCAATACGTCAACAATCTCTAACCGCAATGACCACCTCAAACAAGCCCGTTGCCAAAGTTATCGGCTCGGACGAAACATTAAACTTTGTTTCTCGTAGCCCCGATCGCTTCGTCGCGTTCCTCCCTGCACCGCCCAAAGGACAAGCCATGCGAATTCACACTTCGGCTTCAGCAACACCCTCACGCCAACACCCGTTAGTAGTGGCCTCGCCGACGGTCCAAGAGCAACACGTTGATCCTCAAGCCAGCATTGATTTGGGCAAACTAGCCGACGTCGCTGGCGGACAGCGATTCAGCCTGACATCCGATTGGATCAACGCACCGGCGTCAACGCCGACTGGCAAAGCGTTCTGGTCACCCACGCCATGGTTGTTTGGTTTATCATTACTCTTATTTTTGGCCGAGATCCTGTGGCGCCGCCTGCCAGCGCCAACCGGCGCACGTGTCGCTGTTGCGGCGACTTTCTTGGTCGTATGTTTGACAATGAGCCAGCAATCGATTGCTCAAGAAGCCGCAAACTCCACTGCTACGCTTAGTAGACAGCTGGTCCACGAAGCCGGTTCGCTGATCGACGAATCAATACAAAATGGCTTCGATCGTGACAAAGTTGACCAAATATTCCGCAGGGCGACACTAAGCGACGGAAGTGTTGAAAATTTACTGGCATGGCTTGCCGAATCGCGAGGAGACATTACTCAACCCCGCGGACAAGTCATTGCAGAAATCGAGGTACAGATTGCGTCTCGTCGTGGGGACTTGAAAAGAGCTGCTGACATACTGGACAAGTTGCTAGAAGTCAAAACGCTTCGCGACGAACTCATTGATCTGCAAATTTGGCACGCCAAACTGCATGACGCGATGGGCGACGTCCCGAAAGCACGTGAGCTGTACGAAAACCTAGCCAAGCAAAACCTTAGCGACCAACAACAGCAAACGGTTCGCTTGCGTTTGGCGCTGATTGGCTTAATCGATGGCGGAAAAAAATCCGAAGCTGCTAAACCGTTGATTGAACTAGCTAAAAATTCAAAAGACCCAGGGTTTCGAAACCGCGCTGCCACCGTACTGGCAGTCCAAAACCAACCTGCAGAAGCAATCAAGTTATTTACGATCACGGGTGAGGGAACCGTTCGGTTTCGCAATGCCAGCCGAGTTACGGAGTGGGCGATCCGTGCCAAGGATCGTGAAAATGCGATCTCCGCTGCCTGGGACGCTGTTAATTCTGCTCAACTAAAACGCGATCGCAATTACGCGCTGGCACTATTGGTCGAATCGTATCGATTAAAAGAAAACACTAACGGACTGGAACAGCTGGTCAAGGAATTGACGCAGAAAAACGATTCCAACGAGCCGATGGCCGACGAGACTCGACTGGTTTGGATCAGCCTGCTTCGAGAACTTGGCCGCTACGATGACGCGATCAAGCTTTTTAAGTCGACCGCCAATGACAAAACAGCCTTCACCATTGAAATGCGTCGTGAGTTGTTGGAGATGGAGGGCGAAGCTGGCAACGAGGATCGCATGATTCAATCGTATCACGAATTGATCCAATCAAATCCTAAAGAAATGACGTGGCGATCTGGATTAACGCAGATCCTGTTGGAGAAAGGGTTGGACGCGAACGCCCGCGCTCTTTGGACTGACTTTATTAACGAATCAACCAATGCCACGACGCTATTGCGTTCAGCACAAACATTGGGTGATTTCGGAATGGACGATCTGGCCAAAGCAACGATCGAACGAATGGTCCAGCTGAAGGCCAACGATGGACAAGCATTGCTGTATTGGGCAGACCTTCAACAACGGCGAGGAAATGTTGACGTTGCCGAACAAACGCTCAACCGTATCCACACAATGAACACGACCGACGACATCCGCGCGGAACTGGCCAGCGCGTTCGAACGGATTGGACGACAAGACAAAGCCATCGAAGTCAACGAAGCGATCCGAGCCAGCCGCGAAACAGTCGCGGAAGATTTGGAACTGCGCCTGGCGTGGTTGTACAGCGAAGTTGGCGATGAAGAAAAAGCCCAAGAACAATGGCTGGCACTGTGGCGAAAGGTCAAATCGATTCCTCGTCGGCGTTATATTGAAGACCGCCTGATGACCGTCGCTAGTCGACTAGGCACGCTTGCCGACATCGCAATCGAACTGGAAGAAAAACTCGCCGACGGGACCGCTGACGCCAGAGAAGCTGGCTTACTGATCCGGATCTATAGCCGCGTCAACGACTCGGTCGCTGCCACGGAGATATCCGAAGAGTACATGGCCAAGACCGGCAAGAACCAAGTCCAACAACTACAAGAGAAAGGTCGTATCTACCAAGTATGTAACGACTACTGGAACTACGAAAAAGTTATCGAAGAACTGATCGAAGTCGATCCAGCCGGAAAAACAGAGTACCTACGTCAACTGGCACTTAGCATGCTCGAACGTGGCAAATCACAGCAAGCTCGCGATGTCCTGATGACCTTGCGTAATGCGGACGATGGCAAGGATTCAATCGGTGGCGAATTCGAAGCAGGCGTGTTGTCTTTGGTCGGCATGAAGACCGAAGCTGCCGGCGCCTATCGCAAAGGGATTGCGGCTCACCCGGACCGCATTGAATCGTATTTGTTATTGGCCAATCTTCTGAACGATATGGGAGAAACCAATCGAGCCATCGGCATGTTTCAGTTTCTGGCGGAAAATGCCGAACGTGACGACTTGTTCACGATCGCAATCGACGGATTGCTGAACATGCGTGCCGACAGCAAGCGTATGCAATGGGCCCGTCGTATCACACTCGAACGACTAGCAGGACGCGAAGACAAAAACTATCTGTACCAACTGCTGTCCGATTTGTCTGCCGAAGTCAACAACAAGAATGGACAGATTCTCGCTTTAGAAAATTCGCTAGCCGTCTCCGGGACTCGCCGCCTTTCGGTGCTGCGAGAGTGCATGGAACTATCATCTAGAATCCGAGGCGGTGCCTATTCCAGCCGTTCATCCCGCGGGCCATCGAACAAAGGTAATAAACCGTTCTTTGCCTTTGGTCGGCGATTGATTGGTTTGGGCGAATTACTGCCTCCACAAGTGTTTTTAGATTTAGGCCAAGCATTTTTAGGTGACGGAAACACTGCTGGTGCGGAGCGAACGTTTGCGATGGCCCGCAACTTGGCCGACCCGCGTGCTTACCAGCGTGAAGTTGCCATGATCTTTGAAAGTGCGGGTAAAACCCCAGAGGCACTTGAACGATACGAAAAATTACTTCGAACCAGCCCCTCAGATGTGGCTTTGATCGCCAGAGTAGCGAAACTGAACGAGCAAGAAAGGAAATGCGATGTGGCGTTTCGATTTTACCAACGCGGTTTAAACCTGCTACTTGCCCAAACCCCACTGACAACCGGAGAAAAAAGTAAGCAAGCGGTTAAGTACTACGCTCGCAATCTCGACACCTTCGAAAAATACAGCGGACGATTGCGGCAGGGGTTAGTCGTTACGCTTCCGAACGATCAAATCGACAATTTGCTTAACGGCCAAATCCAATTACTCAATGACAACCTAGCCGAACTTGAACGGACTCGACAACAAGAACGCACTGTTACTGAACTAAGTGAATCACCTCGTATCGAAAAACGATCGGACATCATACGTGGCCTGCACTTCTCATTGAATCGAATCGAAGACCTCGAGTCGATGAATGCTGCCTTGATCCGGCAGTTCCCCAGCGACAATGGTCTCGTTAAGAAATTTGCCGAGGAATTAGTAGCTTGGGGACGTTACGATTCGGTTGAGCGAATGCTACAGGCTCCGAACCTTAAAGAAAACAACCGCCAACAATTGCTAGGAATGTTGGAGCAAACGAAACCGCAATCCAACACACGTAAACTTTCTTCCAAAGACATGTGGCAACAGATCGCACCCGCCCTGATGGACGGCGACATTGAAACGGCTAAGCAGATATTACGTCGTGTGAATAAGAAAACCAGCGCCGCCCCCGGATCTCGGAGGGAAGCGGCATCAAGCAACGTGGCGGTTTGGATGCGGCTCGCTCTAGCGTTGGGCGACGAAGGACTCGCATTGCAATTCGCTCGTTCAAATGTAAAAAACCACAAACCTTCTTACTATACGTCAACCACGGCAACCGTCTTTACACACTACGAACGTATTTTGCCCAAAGAACCATTCGCAGACCTCGTTCGTTACTCAGCCAATCTTTACAAAGACGATTCGAGTCGTCTAAGGGATTATCTATGGATTGTTTCGAACTACTCAAACCATTTTCATAATGATGTTTTGAGTGACCAAGAAGTCCTTAAGCGAATCGAAGATGGCGGCTTGAAAACCTCATATCGATTCAAATTTGTTGACGCGATCGAGTTAACCCCGAAATCTATTCGGCATGACGTAATTGAAATCATGTTGGCAGGGCTCTCTAAAGAAGACCGACTGAGTAACCTAATGGAAGTTCCGTTTAAGCTCAAAGACCCTATTGACGCAAAATCTGCCACCGCCATTCTGGAGGCATTCGAAAGCGGTATTGATCCGGCAATCCAGAATAAAAGGCTATTCAGCTTGCCACAAGCACTTCCTCAAAATGGTACTGCCGTGAAATGTGCAGACAATTCGGAACTGGCGATTTCAATGCTTGATCTCTTGTCGTCCGACAAGGTCCGCAAAACCGCCGATTGGGTTCCAGAAATAGCCAACTGCGTCAAGGCTGTTGTGTTGTACCAGTCAGGTAAAGCCGAAGCCGCACTAGAAATAACCTTGGCACTCCATCAAAATCCGCAGAGTAATACTAACTATCACGTTAAAAGATTCCGCAACTGGGTCGATCGCGAAATCACTTCAGCATCGATCGAGCGCTATATCGACCTGATTGAAAAAGACATCAAGGATGGGAAACCGACGGTGGCCCAAACCGACAAACTCCTAGCCATCATCAAGCAATCTGGAAACGAAGACATTTTGCGTAGCGCCTACCTACAAGCGATTGAAGACCATTCTAATCAGATAAAATACGTCACCGCGTACGAGCGTTTCGAAAAACAGCGTCGAAGACCTTTCGCACTCATCGATTTTTACGAAAAACAATTAGCTGATACAAAGAACGCGAAAACCGAGGCGAAACTCGCTGAGCTATTAATCACGGTCAATCATCTTCCCAAAGCTATGCCGTATTGGGTAGCGGCAGATGACCAGAAAAAATCGTCGTTCGAGAGTCAAAAGAAAAAACGAACGCAAACAAATCCAACAGAAAAAGTTCAGAAAACCACAAAGATCGCAACGGCTGATGCTAAGCAAAAAAAAGCCTATGTATTTTCGATGCAGGGCGTCAAGCAGGCAATCGATGACGGAGATTTCATGGCAGCAGAGCAGACGATTCGCAAGATATGGCGGAAACTGCCCGGCGCTGCAGAACCTCGCTACCACAGATCTCAAAACCTTTCGGTCAACGGTCTCAAATGGCCAGACGAACTACAGAACTCAAATGCCAAAGAGCCGGACGACAGAACCGAACAAAACAAAAAGGCCACTGCAGATCGAGCCCGGAAGAATGCACGTGGCGGCTTGGCAACATTTGTTCCTCAAGAAAAAAGAACAGCACCCAAAAAAGTCATCAACGCGTGGGAAAAACTGGCTGAGTATCCATTTGCGGTCAAAGAAATGGAACTGATCATGCGGTTTCGATCGCGCCCCAACGATGGCACCTTAAAAGATGTGTCCCAAGGCTTACTACAAGCCAGTCGCAATCGAGATGGTGACGAAGCGATCTTTAAATCTAAAGTTCAAGAAATTGTCTCGGGAAATCTTAGTAGTGATGTCATGGATGGATTCTTCACGATACTCGAAGACGGCCAGAGTCTTGATAGTGCCGTCAGTCAATCAGTGATTGATAAATTGCTTAGCCACCTGGATTATACGAATGCCAAACATTCGGCGCAACTAGCAGGTTTATGTGCAAAAGCTGGCCAGCACGAACGCGCGACGGCACTTTATCGCCACTGTGCTTTGTTGGTTTCTGGCCACAGCAATAGTTCCGGCTCGCGTAGCAACTCTACTCGCATTACTGAATTACTTGCCCAAGCAAAGGAATTTTATTCAGGTGCAGAACTAATGGAGCTTGCCGAATCCATGTTTGAAATGTCGGGACAAACTTTCGAGGATACTTCGCAGCTCCTCAAATTACGTGAGGAGCTTCTAAGCCCGGGGGAAGCGGCGAGCAGATCGCAGTCTCTGTTTAACGCATCAGTAACAGCAACAACATCTGAGAATATTCGAAAACTCGTTCCTTTCGTATCAGTGTTCGCTCGCAACGGTGACCATGAACTGGCCACACAATGCCTGACAATTATCCTTAATCAGAAAAAGGAATCTCTGTTTCGAATGTCACACGACGACCTCATCCGCATGTTTCCTAAAGACAACTCAAATTATAAAGACGCGGAGAAATGGTTGGCCACTGCGGCGAAAACTGCGGCGGAATGCCAAAAGAACGAAACTAAAAACACAGATACTATCGTCTGGACACTATTGGCGATTGCACTTCGTCAGTGCGAAAGCGACAACACAAAAGCCGCCGCTGAAACACTCTCAAAGATTGACCAACAATGGCTGACCGAATCATCGCAGCACCAACGGCTGGCTATCGACGTCATGCGTTTGGCTGGCCAAACAGAACGCGCACTCGATCTAGCAATGAAAATGCATGCTCAGCACCGATTAACCCACCTGCGTTTTGGCGATCTATTGCGAGACAAGAACTCGGTGGATGGCTTGGCTGCCGCAGTGGAATTATTTGACGAGTTAATCGAACTATCGATGGACAAAGACTTGTTGGCCGCTGCAGCCGAAATCGCTACGGATGACCAAGCGTTGCTTGAGCGAGTCGAGGAATTACAGGCGGATTATGACACGGCGAAAAAAGAGTACGATACTCGCCTAGCAGCCGCCAAAGAACGAGAAAAAACCATGAGGCAGTGGCAGCGGTCAAGAAAGCGTAAATAGGTTCTTCCGAGAATTTAGTTGGCCAATCTAACATCGACTTGGCTTTGACCATCGCGGGTGCCATGCTTACGCGATC
This sequence comes from uncultured Pirellulaceae bacterium, assembly GCA_964530985.1. Classification (GTDB taxonomy): domain Bacteria; phylum Planctomycetota; class Planctomycetia; order Pirellulales; family Pirellulaceae; genus Mariniblastus. The sequence goes on from CAZHCH010000018.1 coordinate 36,876, forward strand.
AGAAATGGGTTATTTCTAAAAAGCCTATCGAAAAACATGCTCACGGGACTTTCCCAAAGCAGTATCGGACGCGTAAGCATGCCAACACTCAGTAGATACTCTTACCCTCAAAGCCGTGAAGCATGGCACCCACTCGCCTAATAAACAACCTCAACGAACGGGCCCCAGACGTGCCAGCCAGATCGTCGCTCGCCAAATGTAACGGATCCAGTCGAGCTCTGCCCAAAAGCTCGTTTTTATGCGGGTGAAAATGTGCTATCATTTCTCATCAACACGATTCAAAAAAGTAGTAGATCGGTGTTGGTCAATAATTTACCGATAGATTAGGTTACTGTGCTGTGTCATGGAGGACACCACTGACTGCATCGCAGCATTTGCCAGCCAAAATTGGCTGACATCCGAAGGTTGAACCATCGGCGGCTGAAACAGTATTTATCAGGAACCAGCCAACTGCTACCTGCGACGCCGTCTTGGCGTCCTCCACTACATTGAGCCCGTGTTATTAACGCGTCGCAATACCTGCAACGCAATATTCGCCGGCCCTTTATCACAGTGGAGTTTTTGTGTCCAATTATCAAGACTTTGACGTCAAAGATCGAGTCAAACAAGCGACGGATATCGTCGACTTGATTGGTGGCATGATCCCATTGACTCAAAAAGGTCGCGACTATATTGGACTTTGTCCGTGGCACGATGACACTCGGCCTAGCTTTACCGTCAATCCCGTTCGACAATCCTTCGTATGCTGGGTGTGCGACATTCGGGGGGACGTGTTTGAGTTCATTAAGCGAATCGACGGAGTCGAGTTTTACGACGCGTTGAAAATGTTGGCCGAACGAGCCAACATCGAACTCCGCACCAACCGAGCTCCCGTTGTCAAAGGTAGTGCCGACGACAAGTCCACGTTACTAAAAGCGATGGCGTGGGCAGAAGAGCAATACCATCAGTGCTTGATCACGAACGATTCCGCCGCCCCGGTTCGTGATTACTTGATCGAACGTGGAATCACGCAAGACAGCATCGAAACCTTCAAACTTGGATTCGCTCCACTGGCTTGGAGTTGGCTCGTCGATCGGGCTCGCAATACACCTTACAGCCCTGAGATCTTAGAAGCCTGCGGTTTAGTGTCGCCCAACAACCGCGGCGGATACTACGAGCGTTTTCGAGGTCGAGTTTTGTTTCCGATTCGAGACACGCTGGAACGTCCGATCGCGATCGGCGGCCGCGTCGTGCCTCGTTTATACGAAGACAAAGAAAAAGTCCCACCGGCGAAATACGTTAACAGCCCTGAAACAAAGCTGTATTCCAAATCAAAGAACCTATACGCATTGAACCTATGCCGTAGCTTCATTCAAAAATCTGAAAAGAAAAACATCGTCATCGTCGAAGGTTACACCGACGTGGTCGCGGCATGGCAGGCGGGTTTACGAAACGTCGTCGCGGCACTTGGAACGGCGATCAACGAACAACATTTACGAGTCATCAAACGCTTTGCTGACAGCATTACATTGGTGCTCGACGGTGACGAAGCCGGACAAAAACGAACCAACGAGATGTTGGATTTGTTCGTGGCGCATGACGTTGACTTACGAATCTTAACACTGCCTGAAGGCTTGGACCCGTTTGACTATTTGCTAGAAAACGGAGCCACTCCATTTCAAGCCATGATCGATGCAGCACCAGATGCCATCGCTCACAAAATCTTAAAAGAAACCCAAGGCATCGACTTGGTGATCGACACTCACCGAGCCAACCAAGCATTGGAGAACATTCTTAAAACGCTTGCCCGCACCCCTGCTGCGATGCTGAGCCGATCGGCTGCCAAAAAAATGCGGCACGACCAACTAATCATGCGACTTGCACGGCAGTTTCAGTTAGTGCCAGCCCAAGTTCAACAGCGATTGGTCGAGATCAGAAATTCAATCCGACCAATCGCATCACCGCAAAACGAATTTTCAGCCCACGAACGCATTGATTACGCGAAGTTAAATCGAAACGAAACAGAACTGTTACAGATTTTAATTCAAGCACCAGCACTTTTGGACACTGCGATTGAGCGTGTCGTACCGGACGAGTTCCAGCCTGGTGTACTGAAAGATTTATACAGCATCATGGAAGATTTTTCGCATGATGGCAAAGAGGTCGGCTACGAGCAATTGATGTTGGAATTAGAAGACCAGCGTCTGAAAGGGCTCGTTGATTATCTGTACGATGAGGCGACTGCAAAAAAGCAGGCAGCTGAATTGACCAAGAGTGAGTTTTACACGGAACTGGACGAACAGTTGGAATCCGTGGTGGAAACGTTCGCCAGTCGCCGCGAGGCGAGTGGCGTACAGACAAAAATTTCGCAATTGCACGGCGGCCAATTAGACGCCGACCAAGAAGCGAAAGCGTTAATGGAACTGTTTGCGAAACAGCAACGGATCCAACGCGACAGAAATACGAAGTAGCGTTTTTGTATTTGGTTTCTCACGGAAGGGAAACCGCAAGAGCGTGTTAGATTGACCAGACAAGTGGCCCGACAGGATCCATTTTTTTCCTCCGCCAAACCGTAACCGCTGGACACCAGCAATATCGCGGCAGTGAATTCTTTGGACTGTTACAAAAAACTTGAACGGACCGATCCCCCCAGACGTCGAACGCGAAATGGAATTCGCAGGAGGAACTGACGTGACTACATCTAAGACCGAATTGAACGAACTAAGTGACCTGATTCTAAAGGGACGCAAACAGGGTTTTTTGACTTACGAGGACGTGACTGAGTTGCTACCCGACGAGGTAATTGGTTCTGATAAACTCGACATGATTTTGACCCAAATTGACAAGCTGGGAATTGAAATCGTTAATGCAGAGCCTGTCGAAAAAGAACCCGTCGCTACCGCTTCGGCTCGCGATTTTTCACAAACACTTGGCAAAGCCCCCCGTCCCAGCGACGATCCAATTCGCATGTACCTGAGCCAGATGTCAGTCATCCCACTGCTCAACCGCGATGAAGAAGTCTCGTTGGCGAAAAAGATTGAAGTCGCACGCAAACGATATCGCCGTTCGGTTTTAAGCTGCAACTATGCTCTTTCTGCAACGATTGAAATCCTACGCCGCGTGTACATGGGCGAGCTTCCGTTTGACCGCACCATTAAAGTTTCGTTGACCGAAAATTTAACCAAAGAGCAAGTGTTGGCGCGAATGCCTCACCACTTCCCCACCATCGATAAACTTCAACGAGCCAACGTAAAGGACTTTGTGAAGCTGGTTAGCAAGAGCGTTTCGAAAAAGGAAAAGGCGGAAGCTCGAATTCGCTTTATGCGTCGCCGAGCCAAACTGGTGATTTTGGTTGAAGAATTGAGCCTTCGATCACGTCGGATTAGTCCAATGATCAAACAAATCGCAGGCATTGCGGAGCGAATGAAATTTATTCGCCAACAAATGCAAGCCACTGGCGAAACTGCTCCAACGCCCGGCCAGCGTCTGCGATTGAAGGAAGAATTAGCTCGATTGATGATTCAGTGTCAGGCGAGTCCGAATGGTTTGGCGAAGAAGGCTGCTACTTGCAAAAAGCACTTTTCTGAATTCGAAGCTGCGAAGTCGGAGCTTTCTAGCTGCAACTTACGGCTAGTCGTTTCGATAGCCAAAAAGTACCGCAATCGCGGCTTAAACTTTTTAGACCTGATTCAAGAAGGCAACACGGGACTGATGCGTGCGGTAGACAAGTACGAATATCGCCGCGGTTTTAAATTTTCAACTTATGCGACTTGGTGGATCCGCCAGGCGATTACGCGTGCGATTGCTGACCAGGCGCGAACCATTCGAATCCCTGTTCACATGATCGACGTACTACAGCGATTACGAAATATTGAAAAGCAACTGCGTCAAGAGACTCGCATGACTCCATCAACCGAACAAATTGCCGCTCGGGCTCAAATGGAAGTCGAAGAAGTAAGACGAGTGATGGACATTGGTCGAAATCCAATTTCGTTAGACCGTCCTGTCGGTGAAGGCGACGATTGTAGCTTTGGAGAGTTCATCGAAGATTCAAATATGGACACGCCAATGCGTTCAGCATTGAATTGCATTTTACGTGACAAAATCGATGGCTTGCTGAAGACGTTGACCTACCGAGAGCGTGAAATCATTCGGTTACGTTATGGACTGGGCGACGGATACACATATACGCTTGAAGAGGTCGGTCGAATCTTTAAAGTGACTCGTGAACGTGTGCGTCAGATCGAAGCCAAGGCAGTTAGAAAGTTGCAGAATCCGGTTCGTAGTGCTCATCTAGAGGGCTTTGTGCCTGAAGATTTCAGTAATGAGCTGGCCAAAGAGCAAAAGGAGCAGGATTCCAGTTCCGTCGACAACCAAGCCCCTGTTACTCCGATTGACGCCTACGATTCAGTTGACCAACCTGTTTTGGAAGCAGATGAAGTACCGTTCTGGCAAATACCCGCCGAACAAAGTACCGACGAACAAACAACGTTTTCTTTGTTCGAGGATTCAGTAAGTTAGTGGCATAGGCTTCCAGCCTGTGTTTAAAACAATCAAGCTCGTCCATTTTGGACGGGCTTTTTTAATGCAAGCAAATTGACCGCGCCATAAACTACCGAATTCGTTAAACTCAACCATCAAACAAACACTAAACCATGCCAACACTAAACCAACATGCTGTTTTTTAAATCAAAACCCAACCTTAACGATAACAAAAAAGCGAAAGTTGAATTCTACTTTTTTCAGATCGCCAAAGCACTCGGCTGGAAACGCTGTCAGTCTCCAGTCGTGCCCGTCTCAAAACTGTTGGAACTCGCCGAACGGTCGGACCCAATCCAGGCTCTGACAAACTTTCTAAGTGATCACTTGCAACACGACATGTCCGATCTGAACGTGCAAGTCACCCCTCGGTTATTGAAGACCGTTGGTGGTGGAGGAGGTTGAGGCGGCGGCGGTTGCCAAGGCATCGGCAGTTTGCCGAGCGATTATGATTTAGAAAAACGCCAAATCTCGATAGAAACCGAATTCTCCGATTCACCTCGCTTGGCGGCCGCGGCGTTGGTGCAGAGTGTCGTACACGACCTATTATTTAATAACGGGTTAGCGAGCTCGGTTCCAGGAGAGTTTCTCGATGCCGCCGTCGTACTATGCGGACTAGGCGGACTTCGTGCGCAAGTCGAATTGATGAACGACACTGGGTCGTATTGGGACACAACGCATTGGAACGCAAGGCCGATCGACTTTTTGGATCACGAGTCGTTAACCTATGCTCACTCGTTGGCGGCTTGGTGCCGTGGTGGGAGTGCGGCCAACTTGCCTGCCGAGATACGATCAGCGAAAACGTCATTGAAGTATCTAAACAAAACCAACGACAGCTTCTTTACTAAAAACTTAGTCGAAACCAACCAGCTAAAAATCGAGGATTTTGTAGAACTGGCGGCTAACGGAAACGAGTCCACACGGATTGCTGCAATGCAATTTTTCCACGGCGACCATCCGCATTTGCAAACACAAGATGCAGCGATCACAAAAAACCTACAACACCACAGCCAACATGTGGTTGCTCATGCAACTTCAGCGGCCCAAGCAACCCAATCCAGCGATCCCGAAGTGGTGGAATCATTGAAGCGATTGACCGACAATCACGACGAACGTTTGAAGTCCAAAGCAGTGCAAGCGTTGACAGTAATGGGGCAGGTGGATGAACTTGTAGCGGATAACGCTGCTAAAATGCTCAGTAGTTCAACAAACTTTGTGACTTACACTGGCCTGTTTGCGCTGTCCAAATTGGACCGCGTGTCAGAGGACGTACTTAAGTTGGCCGACCGTGGGTTTGAGCGAGCACTGCACACATGTAACTACCAATTTGTCGAACTGTTTTCGGAAGCTTATAAACGATGGCTAGATGACCCAGCGGAACATCTAAACAGGCGATGGGGCCAACGAAGCCCCGAGTATTTACAGATGGCACTCGAAGCGTTTGCAAACCAAACCGAATCGTCAAAGCAAACTTCCTAAGCACCTTATTTAATTGCCTAAAACAAAAAGAAGAAGTGCAGCAACCTCAATAAGACGATTACGTATACGCTCAATCAGTTAATGTAGGGATTGGCGTTTGCCCATTGGGAATTGGGAACGTCAACGGCATTTTGTTTTGCATAAAACAATTCTCCCAGTCAAAACCGGCAGGCTGAGCCTGACCGAAGTAAAAACCCTGCAACATATCTGCGCCGAAGTTTAGCGCATTATTTGCAAGCTCTTCTGTTTCAATGCCTTCAACGATCGTCTTGAATCCAAGCTCTCGCACGAAGCTCAATACTGATTTCAGCAATCGCAAATTGCCAATTAAGGACTTGTCAATTTTGACGACATCAATATCTAGATCGCAAATTCGACCAAGATTGGAATAACCACTGCCGAAATCATCGATCATCGTTTTTACGCCCATCATTTTTAGTTTGGCAAGTATCGATTTTACGAGGCCCTTCTCAATATTGGCGTCGTGTTCGGTGAGCTCAAACGCGAGCCGCGTCGGATCGACTCCGGCATTACGGATCATGGATTCAACAGTATCACAAAAGTTACGTTCTAAAATTTGCTTGTACGTCAAATTGACTGACACCGATTGACTTTCATCGATACCAGCTAGGAAATCACACGAAGATTCGATGATTTTATATCCAATAGGGACGACGACGCCGGTACTCTCTAGAATCGGAACAAACTCGTCCGGGAAGATGTTTTTTCCATCCAAGTTCCAGCGAGCCAATGATTCGAAGCCTCGGATTTTATACCCTGTATCCTCACGAGCAACAATTGGTTGGTAATACTGAGTGATCTCGTTACTGGATTCTGAAAAATTCAAAGCCCATTCGATTTTCCGGCGACGTTCCATTGCGTCTCCAATCTTCGAACAGAAGAATTTGACCGTAGAAGATGGACTCGTTCCGTCGATTCGTTTGTGTTTTTTGGCTTCGTACATTGCAAAATCGGCATTTCGAATCAGCTCTGAGCTAGTCGTGCCGTCTTGCGGGTAGAGTGAAATGCCAATGCTACATGAAACGTTCCAGTTGGTACCGTTAAATTCAATCGGTTGACGAAAGGTATCCACGATCCGATTGACAACTAGAGCGGCCGAATCGGCATCAGTATTCGGCAGCAGAAGCAAAAATTCGTCACCGCCAACTCGCCCGACTTTTGAATCTCCACGCAACTGATTACGAAGCCGCTCGCTAGAAACTCTCAGTATTTCATCGCCGGCGAGGTGACCTGCGGTATCATTAATTAATTTAAACCCGTTTAAGTCGATAAAGGCGACCGAAAAACTACCTTCGTTGTTGGAAACACGTATCAGTTCTTCGAGTTCGGATTCAAACTGCAACCGATTCGGTAGGCCAGTCAGAGAATCAGTATGAGCAATCATCGATAGATGGTTCACTGCATCTTCGAGCTTAGTCTGGGCGGCTCTAAGTTCCGAGATATCATGCACCGTTCCGACCAGTAAAAGTTCGCCCGTAGATGTTTCGATAACGATTTTTGATGTGCGCAAATTTTTGGTAACATTATTCGTATCAGTAATCACTTCTTCGTATTCAACTGGTTGGCGAGATTCGAATGCCTTCCTGTCAGCTCGTACGAACACCGCTGCCTCTTCCGGCGAATACAAGTCAAAATCTGACTTGCCCATTATATCGCTGCGTTTCATCCCGACTAATTCTTCGAATGCAGCGTTCATCAAAACCATTTGGTACTTTTGATTCTTTACGAACAACGGCGTACGTGAAGTCTCTAGGATCTCCAGCAACAAGTTCTTATCGAACGGTTTCTCAGGCGAAATCAGTTTGGAAATTTCGGTAGACACGACAAGCCTGTCCAGTCGACTAGAATTTAGTGAACAACAATTGGTTTTCGCCTATTCATAAGCTTTTCAAACATAAGTCGCTCAAATCGAAAGGTTTTAAAAAACCAATGGGTCAATCCCTTTGTATTGCAACCGACTAATAATTACAGCGGGTTATATCGGTCGTATGGAAAATACATTACCGACTTAATCGAAAACATGCTCTCTTCAGCATTTACCAGCACAAATCACGCACCAAACCGAACCAGGAAAACGCTGTCACATTCATGGCATAAATCGGTCACCCCTTCTTGGAAGCAATGAACGCCTACCGCAATTTCAACGAAAAACGCCACAGCTTCATAAACAGAAACTGCGGCGGTTACGAAACACTGGATCTGCCGATTAAAAATCTCTATCTCTAAGCGATTAGCTGGGCAGAATTAGTTCCATGGAATTAATAGATTGCTTCGGCGATTCCACTCGAACTAACCTTTAGCGGCAGCCAAACGATTCCAAACTCCTGTACTGACAAATCGCTTTTTCGAGGCGGAAGCGTCATTTCTTCGTACTCAAGTTCGTCGACAGATAGCTTCTCCTCCAATTCAGCCACTTCATCGTTGAGTTCCTTTTCTAGATCCTCGAATTTGTACTGTAACTCTTCAAGGTTACCTTCAGCGCGTTCGATATCGTTTTTTTCTTTCGAAGACCGACTAAAGGAACGCATGGTCGTCGACGCACTGCGAGTTGATCTACGGCCAAACAGCGCCCCCATGATCGTCGTGCCGATAGAAATTCTAGAGGCCATTTTTTGCTGTTGATACTGTTCTTTTTCAACGTCAATTCGATCTTCGGCCCGTCGAATCTGCGAACGTAGTGTATCGAATTTTTTACCGTATTTTTTGCGAAGCTTATCGACGGCTTCATCGCGACGTTCACTAACCAATTGCTCCAATCGAACTTTAAAATCGCCCAATGTCTCATTAGGTTCGGAATACTTCTTAAGTTCACCACATTTCCAAATCGTGGCAACTTTTTCTCGGTACAAAAATTCTAAGAAACTCTTTTTCCAAGTTTTGTAATTTTTTGACGTTTGCAAGTCTTCCGGCATCGAATCAAATTCAGCTGAGTCGATGGGCTCGGAATCCAAGCTAAGTCGTTCGCTAATTTCTTCAGCATTCTCCCAAACCTCGTTTGGCATCTCACCGCCAGAAATACTTGCCAAGCAAGTTACTTCTTTCCACTCATCAACTTTGTAGCCCACCCGGACAAAGTGCAAACGCCCCTTAGCAAATAACGCGGCCCGGTAAATCAGACGTGAATCGCCGCTGACATGTTGATTGGGTTCGGCAAAATACTGTGGCACCGAATCAGGTATCAACTGCCGTGGATCAATTGTTGGTTCTGGCTTCTGTTCGACTCGAGCCGCGGCCCGCGAAGGCGTATTGGCTGCCGCGATCGCTTCAGCATCGTATTTTTCATCCGACTGAACGAGATCTTGAATCTGATTTCGAGTCAGCGGTCCGCGCAGATAGGACATTGCCCAACGAGTTTCAAACACAACTGGCGCGTCTTCGTGAACGTTATTCATTAAGAATTTCCGGCTACCTAGTCGAGCCAACGTTTCCTCCATCTCGGACTTGTCAAACGTTTGTCCAACTTGCAACGAAGCACCTTCAAGGCCTTCCAGCACACGCGCCTTATCACGCTCGGTTTGCAAGCGTCCTAAAAACCAAGTTCCCGCATTTGATAAACCTTTATAGTCCAAGTCGACCGGGTTTTGAGTTGCCAAAACACAGCCAAGCCCGAACGCGCGGGCCTGTTTCATCAACGTCAACATAGGTTGTTTGGATGGCGGATTTTTAGTCGGCGGGAAGTAACCAAACACTTCATCCATATACAACAAAGCCCGGAGACTCGACGTGCCCGCTTGCGTTCGCATCCAAGAAATCATTTCGTTCAACAAAATCGTAACGAAAAACATTCGCTCTTCGTCGGACAAATGAGCAATCGAAACGATCGACACGCACGGCTTACCGTCTTCGTTATGTAGCATTTTTTTGACGTCCAGCGGTTCGCCTTGCAACCAGCTAGAAAACGATGGCGACGCCAATAAATTGTTCATCGTCATCGCCAACGTCTGACGGTCCTTGGCCGGGTAAAAGCTATCCATCTCCAAAATACCAACGCGCGCAAAGGGCGGTTTTTGAATTTGCCCAATCAATTTGCCGAGATCTAAGTCCTTGCCATCTCGCCAAGCGGTTTCCAAAATTTTGGAAATCAAAATATGTTCACGAGAGTTAATCGGATCCGCTTCGATACCCATCAATGCCAACAACCCAGACGTCGCCGATGCAATGCGATCGAAGAAAGCATCGTTGTCGTTGATGATTGCTTCGGATGGAGCCGAAAATGACTTCAAAATCGTCAGCGGTCGCCCCGTATTGCTGCCTGGTGTATAAATGCGCATTTCGACCGTGTCGCGCAACAACTGGATTCGTTCGGGTGTCTGCCCCCAACTAGCCAGACCTTCCTTCCACTTGTTCGCTTCCATCGTCGCGAACTCTTCCGGCGACACTCCCTTGCGAGATGCTTGGCCTTCATCGATCCAAGGCCGAAATTCTTCGGGTGTTAGATTAGGAAAGGTCAGCATCAGATTTGCAATGTCACCTTTTGGGTCAATCACAATCGCTGGGATTCGATCAATGGCTGCTTCTTCCAGCAAGTCCAAACACAAGCCGGTTTTTCCGCTACCGGTCATGCCGACGACCACTGCATGTGTGCATAGATCCCGCGAATCGTACATCAGTAAATCTTCGGTTCGCTCGCCAGTGGCTTGGTCGATTTCTTTTCCGAGATAGAATTGGCCAAGTTTTTCGAAATCTTCCATGGATGAAAATCCTCTTCGCATAGCAAAATTTAAGGTGGGGGACGACAGGCAGCGTCGATTACTTAAAATCAAAATACAAAAGACCTAACGGCTTCGAGCTCGAAGGCAAATTTCCCGTCGATCTAACGCTGGTTCCGTTCTTTAAGTATGCCAGTCTGACAATAAAAAACCAACCCTAGCTGCTAAATGAACACATTGATCAAAAACGCCAAAGTGGTCACGCCTCAAGGCATTCAAGAAATTTCTGTATTAATAAATGGTACACAAATCGCAGATTTAGACCCGGCGACCCAAGCAACTGCCGATCAGGTCGTCGATGCAGCCGGAAAATACCTGCTTCCAGGTGTGATCGACGACCAAGTGCACTTTCGCGAACCTGGACTGACCCATAAAGAAGACCTCGCCCACGCCTCGCGGGCCTGTGCCAAAGGCGGTGTGACCAGCTTTCTGGAAATGCCCAACACTGTCCCCAACACGATCACTCAAGCGGCGTTAGAAAGCAAATTAACGACCGCCAGTAAAAGCAGTCTGGTTAATTACGGATTTTACGTAGGTGCCACGACCGAGAACGTGGATGTTCTCAAGCACGCAACTCGGACGCCGGGGATTAAGATTTTCATTGGTTCCAGCACAGGGAATTTGTTAGTCGACGAACAAGCCGCGCTTGAGAAAATATTCGCCGAGTCGGCGCTAACCATCTGCGCCCACTGCGAAGACGAAGCCACTGTTCGCGCCAACGCGGCAAAATATGCGAACGAAACCGACATTGCGTTCCATTCAAAAGTGCGCGATCACGAAGCAGCTAAAATCGCCACCGCTCGCGCCATCGATTTGGCTCAACGCCACAACCATCGATTCCACGTCCTGCACGTATCTACAGCCGACGAAATTGAGTTGATTCGAAACGGCGGTCCATTGATCACTTCCGAAGTCTGCCCGCATCATTTGTTCTTCAATGTCGACGATTATCCGCGCTTGGGCTCGCTGATCAAAATGAACCCGTCAATCAAAAACAAAACGGACAACGATCAGTTATGGCAAGCGTTGTGCGACGGCGTGATTGACATCGTTGCAACCGACCATGCACCGCACACGGTGGACGAAAAACGTGAACCCTACCCGAAGTGCCCGTCGGGGTTACCCGCAGTTGAAAACTCGTTAGCACTGATGTTAAACCAAGTCACCCAACAAAAATGCACGATCGAACAAGTCGTCAAATGGATGTGCTCGGGGCCAGCAGAGATCTGGAACATGAAGCGAAAAGGCCGAATCGAAGTGGGTTACGATGCGGACTTAACCTTGGTAGACATGGATTTGACTCAGACCGTTTTGAATGAGAGTCAAGAAACCAAATGCGGCTGGACGCCTTGGCACGGCGATGAACTAACCGGTTGGCCGATCGCGACTTGGGTGATGGGCAAACAAGTCTTCAAAATGGTCGACGGCAAGTCCCAGTTTGACGCGTCCCGACTGGGCGCCGAGATTCAATACACAACCAGCTAATGGTCCCTAGTGGTAGTTCGTAGTAATGGCTTTAGCCTTACCCCGCCTCAAGGCGGTAACCGAAGTCTCCTTCAGGCGGGCGGCACAGATTAACACCCAATATATCCTGCATTCGCGTTTATTAGCGTCCATTCGCGGTTAACTTGCCCCTCCTTCGCTTACGATGGCGCCCAATACTGCTCAATTGAGATCTCGAAACGTGATCGCCACAGGCTGGAAGCCTATGCCACTTTGCCCTATGAAACCCTGCCCTACCCTGCCTCAAACAACCGATTGGACAACTCTTGACGTTTTTCCCAAGAAATAGCCAATCTGTATCGTCAAATTGCCGATCAGCCAATACAATGTGCGGCTTCCAAAAAACGAGCCCCAGTCGTACAGAAACGTAGTGTACTCAAAGAGGGCTCAACCAACTTTGGTTCATCTTCCCAGCGAAGAGGCCGTGTTTAGCGGTCTACACGATTCAGTTACCCCAACCAAGAGGAAAAAGTGGCAGTAAAAATCCGACTAAAAAAGATGGGCCGGACACACCGTCCGTTCTACCGCGTATGTGCAATGGACGCTCGGGCTCCCCGTGACGGCCGAGTCATCGAGCAACTAGGCACCTACGACACCAGCGTTCCAGAAACCGACGCCCGCGCGATCCTCAAAGGGGAACGAATCGCGTATTGGCTGAGTGTTGGCGCCCAACCAACACCAAAGGTTGCAACTTTAATTAAAAAGTACGGCACCGATGGCACTCACCTAGAAGCCCAAAAAGAAGCGATCTCAAAATTAAGCGATCGTCGAGGCAAGGCAATCGAAGCTGCTCGTGTGGCAGCTGCCAGTGTCGAAATGCCAAAAGTTGAAGCACCTGCTCCCGAGCCAGCCGCTGAAGCAAAAGCAGAAGCTCCCGCCGAAGAAGCAAAAGCAGATGCACCAGCCGAAGAAGCCAAGGCAGAAGCCCCAGCTGAAGAAGCTAAGGCAGAAGCACCGGCCGAGGAAGCCAAAGCAGAAGCAGCACCTGAAGCTGCTGCTGAGTAATCCACAATGCGTTTAGATGTTTTGACATTATTCCCGGACATGTTTCCGGGCTACTTAGGCCAAAGCATTTTAAACAAAGCAATTGAACGCGGGT